>JBGUET010000353.1:0-2822 GCA_041821225.1 Sedimentibacter sp. | reverse complement strand
AGCAAAAAATACCATATCTATTGGAACAAATTTTGCTATACTGATAAAAAGTCCAAAATGCAGTGAAAAATCAGCAAAAAAGGCCTATGAATACATTTATAAATCGAGGGTTAAAATCAACACACCAGTGTGTTTTATGGATTTTTATGGGGATATAGAAAGGATTGACAGCATTATTTCAGATAAATCTTGTTTCTTGAGTATCAATGGTAATGGTCAAGTTAATTTTCCAAGTCTTTGCAACAAAAGTACAGAATACAACATACTTAATTCTACAATTGAAGAAATTTTATCTTCAGCTGTAGATTAACCATTACTCACTTAATAATTTCAAAGCAACACATTCTATAGCTGCTTTTAATAAATTGACAAATTGTTCTGGAGGAATTTCTGCCCCTTCAATAAGCCATCTAGAAATAGATACTCGAATAGCATCAGCATAAAAAGTAGCATAAAAATCTACATTTTTATTGCTTTTAAATACATTATTTAACTGTACAGTTAGAATTGGGTGCAAAACCTCTATAAAATATTCAGAAAATGAATTTTGTCCTATCACTTGAAAAGCATTTTTATAAAATGCTTTATTGTCATAAAAGAAATCACAAACTTTCTCTAGAATTTCCCATGAATGCATAGGTGTTTCTTTAATGTTAACAATGAATTCTGTGTAATAAATCCAATTTACTAAATCATACTTGTCCTTAAAATGATAATAAAAGCTTTGCCTATTCATGTTACAACCTTCAACTATATCCCCAATATTAATTTTCTTCATAGGGAGGACTTTCATTAAATTCTTCATAGATTCAGCCAATGCTTTTTTTGTAATTTGAGAATCAGACACAATATCATTCCTTTCATTTCAGCCAAAACTTTTAACATAATCAAGCAATAATTTTAATGCTTAATTATATATTATCATTAAACCCATTGAATTTAAAGAAAAATTTATGTGTGCTACATTTCCTGGTATTCTTGTTTTTTTGCTTTTTGCCAGGTTGCTACTCTTATCCAAGGTTGGTGACCATTAAAAGCAATATTTACATAGTCAGATCCATAATTACTAAATCAACATTTACCTAATGAGGCATTGGAGTTTCAAATAAAGCATAACTATTTAAAATTTTCAATAGCTTTAACAATTTCTTCTATAGTATCATATATATTTCCTGAGTTATTTATTTCTATATGACAATATTTTTTATATAGGCAGATTCTTTCCTCATAAAGGTTGTAAAGCTTTGTTTTCCCTTCTGCCAACAAAGGGCGAACTTCACAGTCAATGTCTTTTAAAATATGCTCTATGGGCCTGTTAACAAAAATTATAATGGAGCTTTTATTAAAACAATCTATATTTTCTTTTCTTTTTATAATGCCCCCACCAGTAGAAATTACAATTGAATTCATTTGACTAAGCTTCATGGAACACCTTGTTTCTGCATCTCTAAAACAATTCTCACCTATATCAAACATTTCTTTAACACTTTTACCTTCTGTTTTTACAATATAGTCATCCATATCAATAAAGTCCATATTAAGACGTTTTGAAAGCAAACTTCCAATTGTACTTTTCCCACAGCCAGGCATTCCTATTAACACTAAATTGTTCATATACCACCTTGTAATGTAATTTTATACTATTTTATCTTTTTGAATTTCTTTGCATGTATTCATGATTTGCATATAAATCTTTCCTAAATAATCATCATACATTTCATTTTGTAAATGTTTTTTACAATTTTCTATTACAGCATTTTCTCTTGATTCATCTAGAACTTGAAGATTTTTCGCTTTTTTATATTTTCCAACTTCTAAAACAAAATTAAATCTTTTTTCTAAAAGTTCCACAATTTTTTCATCTAATGTATTTATTTCCATCCTTATTTCATCAAGTTCCATACTTCACCTTCTCTTTCCAACATTAAGTCTAAAACAACCAAGGCAGCAGCCCCTTCTATTACAGGTACAGCCCTAGGCACTATACATGGATCATGGCGACCCTCAACTTGTATAGTTTTATTTGTCATAGTAGAAATATCTACTGTATTTTGTGTTTTAGAAATAGATGGGGTGGGTTTTATAGCAGTCCTAAATACTATAGGCATACCATTAGTTATACCACCTAGTATTCCACCGTTGTTGTTACTATGAGCCAATATTTTTCCATCATCCATATAATATTGGTCATTTGCTGCGGACCCTTTCATTTCTGTCACCTTAAATCCTTCACCAAACTCAATTCCTTTTACAGCAGGTATAGAAAAAATCATGTGTGATAGCTTGGTTTCAACAGAATCAAAAAACGGTTCTCCGTAACCAGCAGAGACACCTAGAATAAATGTTTCTGTAATTCCACCAACTGAATCACCATTTTCTTTAGCCTTTAATATTTCTTGCTCCATAAGAATGCCCTGCAAATCTGAAAGAACAGGAAAATTCTTCTTTTTCAATTCATTTAATTCATGAGAACTCATTTTCATTTCACTGTCATCATTTATATTATAAATCGACTTAATTCTTGTACCAATAATAACACCTTTATATTTCTCGAGAATTTGCATTGCTATTGTACCTGCAAACAGTAGGGGTGCAGTTATTCTTCCTGAAAAGTGTCCGCTGCCTCTGTAGTCATTATATCCTGAATATTTTACATATCCCGAATAATCGCTGTGCCCAGGTCGCATTGCAGTTTTTACGGATGCATAGTCTTTTGATTTCGTATCTTTGTTTTCAATTGTTGCACATAAAGGCGTTCCGGTAGTCTTGCCTTCAAAAAATCCACTTAATATGTTGAATTTATCCCCTTCCTTGCGAGAAGT
>JBGUET010000352.1:0-2824 GCA_041821225.1 Sedimentibacter sp. | reverse complement strand
CCTAAGTTAACAAATTGTATTGATGCAGTAGAAAATGGAGTTTCACGAGTTCATATTTTAGATGGCAGAATACAACATTCATTACTGCTTGAATTTTTTACAAATAAAAATATAGGAACAAAAATATTAAATTGCCAGAAGGGAGCAAAACAATGAACAAAAAAAATTATATAGAAGAGGCAGAACAATCTTTGCTACACACTTATAAAAGGTATGAAATAATTTTAGACAAAGGAGAAGGTGTTTATTTATATGACACTGAGGGTAAGAAATACTTAGATTTTGCAGCAGGAATAGCAGTATTTGCACTAGGCTACAACAACAAAGAATACACTGAAGCACTGAAAACTCAAATAGATAAATTAATACACACTTCCAATTATTATTATAATTTACCATCAATAGAAGCAGCAAAAAAAATATTATCAGCATCAGGTATGGATAGAATATTTTTCACTAACAGCGGAACTGAATCCATAGAAGGAGCAATCAAGCTTGCTAAAAAATATGCTTACACCAAAAGCGGTTTTGCAGATCATGAAATAATTTCCATGAATAATTCTTTCCACGGAAGAAGTCTAGGTGCTTTATCCGTAACTGGAAACAGTGAATACCAAAGAGCATTTAAGCCTATGATACAAGGAGTAAAATTTGCAGATTTCAATGATTTAGAAAGTGTTAAATCTCAAATTACAGATAAAACCTGTGCCATTATAATTGAACCTGTCCAGGGGGAAGGAGGAATATTTCCTGCAACCAAGGAGTTTTTACAAGGCGTTAAGTCCTTATGCGAAGAAAAAGACATCCTTCTAATTTTTGATGAAGTACAATGCGGTATGGGCAGAACTGGTTCCATGTTTGCTTTTCAAGGTTATGGAATAACACCAGATATTTTAACTTTAGCTAAAGCATTAGGCTGCGGAGTTCCTGTAGGTGCAGTCCTTGCAAATGAAAAAGTTTCATCAACAATGGTTCCAGGTGATCACGGAACAACTTATGGAGGAAATCCATTGGTATGCGCAGCTGTGAATAAAGTTTTCGATTTATTTGAATCCAACAACATTGTAAATCACGTTAATGAAATTGCTCCTTATCTGGAAAAGCAATTAGATAAACTTGTAGATGAATATGATTTTATTACGGAAAGAAGAGGAAAGGGACTTATGCAAGGTATTGCATGTTCAATACCCGTTAGCGATATAATTCTTAAGGCACAGGAAAATGGTTTAATAATAATTAATGCAGGAAAAAATATAATCAGACTAGTTCCTCCTCTAATTATAACAGAAGACCACGTGGATGAAATGATTGTAAAATTAAAAGCTGCTATAGAAGCCGCTGTTATTGCTGACTGATTGTTATTAAAATCAAAATTTCCAACATCCACAGCAAGATTATTTTAATAAAATTTACAAAATATAAAATAACGCTTGAATACTTACCCAAGCGTTATTTTATTACTGTTATTTTAGAGTAGTTTTAAATTTTCGAACATCTTATTTTATATATTCTTCACTCATTAAAATACCTGACAGTACTTCTGTTGGAATTTCAAATTCTACAACTCCCATACTTCCAGGAGCAACTTCATATTTGTCAAAAGAAATTATTAATTTATTCTCTTTACTTATATAAAAGTTTTGATCTTTCGATATTTTCTCAAACAAATCCGTCATTATTCCATCCGCTACTCCTTCAACCCAATACATCTTATTTTCATCCTCTTTATGCTGTTCTATCATCTGCTCCTTTATGTTTTTACTTATAATATCAACATAACTGTCATCTTTAAAAAGACTTTTAAGAGTTATCAAAACTTCATTTTCCTTGTCTATCGTATCAAACTTAAATGTTGTTGATGAAGAACCAACAGTATTTACAATATACCGACCTACTGACAAGATCTTATCTGTATCAGTTTTTACAATATATCCACTATCTACTCCCATGTGACCTCCGCCATTTTCCTCCAGACTCTCCATATCAGCAATAAATTGTTCGTATAACTCTTTATTTTCAGCTTGATACTTTTCGTTTAAACTATTTTCTAAATCCTTATTTTCTAGGCCCTCTATCGCTGGTGTTTGTATATCAGCATTATATAAATCTTCTTTTATTGTATATTCTTTAAACGTTAAAACTCTTACAATACTGCTAAAAACCGGTACATCTAGCAACGTTTGGGCAAAAGCTTCATTTGTATTGATACCTACTGTAAGTGCTGCTAATATAAGTGCTATTGAAGCTGCAGCTGCACATGTTCTTTTAAAATATATTTTCTTTTTCATAATCTTTTTACCTTCCCTTAATGATTTTTCAACTGTAAATTCTAGTTCCATAGGAATAGGTATATTCATGTATTCTGTTTTAAGCTGTTCTAATTTGTTGTCCTTCATATTAAACCTCCTAAATTATTCATTCAAATTAATACGTAACTTCTCAAGTGATTTGTATAGCCTGGTTTTAACTGTATTTACATTCTCATCTAGAATTTCAGCGATTTCCTCAATTTTCAAATCCTCAAAAAATCTTAAAACAATAATACTGCGGTAGTTATCAGGCAATTCATCTAATGCCTTATGCAAATCTATATCTGCGTACGTATCAACAGATCCGCAGTCAAAAGAGGATATAAATTCTTCATCAACCACAATTAATTTCTTTCTCTTCCTAAGAAAATCTAATGCAGAATTTATCAATATTCTGTAAAACCAAGTTCTAATATACTCAGGATTTTTTAAATTATCTAATGATACTATAGCTTTAAATATAGCTTCTTGAATAATATCTAAAGTATCATCAACATTTCTAACATAACTATAAG
>JBGUET010000351.1:0-2858 GCA_041821225.1 Sedimentibacter sp. | reverse complement strand
GAACGCCAGAGTATAACGATTTAAACGAAATGATTTGCAAAACAAGAAGCGAAGGATTTGGAAAAGAAGTACAAAGAAGAATAATGCTTGGAACTTATGTTTTAAGTGCAGGATATTTTGATGCCTATTATAAGAAGGCTCAAAAGCTTAGAGGAGCAATTGTAAGAGCATTTAAAGATGCATTTAAGTCTTGTGATGTTATTCTTGCTCCAACTGTTCCTATGACAGCTTTTGAATTAAATTTTAGCACGAAAGACCCAATAGAAACGTATTTAACTGATATATGCACTGTGCCTATAAACATTGCAGGACTTCCATCTGTTTCTGTACCTTGTGGTTTTGATAGCAAGGGATTACCAATTGGAATGCAGTTGATTGGTAATAATTTCGAAGATGCTAAAATATTAAATGCAGCATATCAATATGAAAAAATAACAAAAAAATATATTTATAGAGAATTAGAGACAGGGGTGAGACTATGAGCTGGGAACTGGTTGCTGGACTAGAAACGCACATTGAACTTTCAACTAAGACTAAAATATTTTGCCAGTGCACTACAGAGTTTGGTGGGGAACCAAACACACATTGTTGTCCTGTGTGCATTGGGCTTCCAGGAACTTTACCAAAATTAAATAAAGCGGTTGTTGAATATGCTGTTAAGGCAGGTATTGCTACAAACTGCAAAATTAGAAATATTTCTAAAATGGACCGTAAAAATTATGTTTATCCTGATTTACCAAAAGCATACCAAATATCTCAATATGACAAACCACTTTGCGAAGGAGGATATGTTACTCTATCATCTGGTAAAAATATAAATCTTACTCGAATTCACATAGAAGAAGATGCAGGTAAACTTGTACATCAAAGGGGAGACACGTACATTGATTACAACAGAGGTGGAGTACCTTTAATAGAAATTGTGTCAGAGCCTGACATAAGAAGCATTGATGAAGCCATTGAATACATTGAAAAATTAAGGCTTATAATGAAATACATCGGAGTATCTGATGTCAAAATGCAGGAAGGGTCCCTTAGATGTGATGTTAATATTTCCATAAGGAAAAATGGGGAAGAAGTACTTGGAACTAGAGCAGAAATCAAGAATATGAATTCTTTGAATTTCATAGCTAAAGCAATGGAATATGAATTTAACAGGCAAATTAACATTCTAGAAAGCGGCGGAAAAGTTGTGCAAGAAACAAGAAGATACAACTCGGATTTAAATATTACAGAAAGTATGCGTGGCAAAGAAGATGCAGATGACTACAGGTATTTTAGAGATCCAGACTTAGTTACTATTTCTGTTCTTGAAGAAGAAATAGAAAGCTATAAAAAAATGCTTCCTGAACTTCCTCATAAAAAGATGATGCGTTTTACTGAAGAATATGGATTGTCTTATGATGATGCAGAACTTATTGTAAAGTATAAAAAAATCGCTGAGTATTTTGAAAAAGCTAGCGAAAATATTGAAAACAAAAGAAGTGTTTCAAATTACATTTTAGGACAAATATTCAGAAGATTGTCCACTGAAGAAGAAAAGGAAGAATGCAATATTTCAATTCCACCTGAATATTTAAACGAACTAGTAATGTTGACAGAAAAGAAAAACCTAAGTTCAAATATGGCAAGAAATACACTTGAACAAATGCTTGATACAGGTAAGCCTGTTACAGATTTCATTTCTGAAAGTGACATGGAAGGAATAGATGAAGGTGAACTTAGAAGCATATGTGAAAAGGCAGTAGCAGAAAACGAAAAAGCAGTTAACGAATATTTAAATGGAAAAGAAAAGGCACTAGGGTCTGTTATAGGGTTCATAATGAAACAAACAAAGGGCAAGGCTAATGCGGCACTTGCAACAGACATGGTAAAACAATTGATAAATAGGGACTAAATATTAATATTAAAGAGAGTATTTGAAAATCAAATACTCTCTTTAACTTTTACTATTAATTATAATTTAATTTTAAGTTTCATATGTTTTTAAAATTCTTTGAGAAATTTCTTCTTTTGTTGTTCTCATATCCATTGCTTGTTTTTCAATGTAGCGATGGGCCTGATTCTCAGTCATATTAAGATATTGTATAAGAACACATTTAGCACGTGTAACAAGCCTAATCTCTTCAAGCTTATTCTGCAAATGTATGTTTTCTTTTTTTAAACTTAAAATTCTTTTTTTAGAAGCAAGAGCTAGTTTTAAAGATTGAAAAAAAACTTGCCTTATAATGGGTTTAGATACTACTAAAACACCATAATCCTCAACCTTTGCTGATATGTCATCAGACATTTCGCTTTTCACAACAAGTATAACTCCTGATGCGCTGATTTCAGTTATAGTTGCAGCTAGATTATCGCCATATTCATCTTTAAGGGGAGCATTAATAATGATTAAGTCATATTCTAAATCATTTAATAATCTTCTTGCTTCACTGCTGCTAGTTGCCGAAGTGATTGAAGCTGGATTGTTGATATGTAGCAATTGAGATAACAACTCAATACCTTTGTCAGAACTTGATACAATGAGCACACTAATCATTAAATCACCACCTATCATTAAGCATTAACTAAATAGTGTAAAAATAAGCATCGTGTTCAAATTCTTCTTTGTTTTTAGCTTTCTTAAGTTGATTACATTCTTCTGATTTAGCAGCAAGAAATTTTTCCAAAGTTCTCTTAGGAAAATATTTTGCAACAAAGTCACTATTGTTAGCAAAGTCAATTGCCTTTTCTAATGTATCAGGAATAGTATCATAAAGTTTTAAAGTTTCTTCGTCAGCTTGGTATAAATTTAAATTTGCAGGGCTTTTCAGCTCTAAATTATTTTCGATTCCTTCAAGGCCTGCGTATATTAACAT
>JBGUET010000350.1:0-2858 GCA_041821225.1 Sedimentibacter sp. | reverse complement strand
CCTATTTCATTCATATCAAATGGTGTTTCTTGATATATAATATTAATCCAATTTTTAAACAATAAATTTGCATGACTTCTCCACTTAACAAAAGGTGTTTTAGATGGATCGTCCTCAGGATAATAATTCATTGGAATATTAATTTTCCTGCCTTGACTTATATCTCTGTCGTATTCTTTTTTTAAAGTAAATGGGTCATACTCAGAATGCCCCATTACGAATATTCTGCTGTAATCATCAGTAACAGCAATGTGAACACCTGCGTCTTTTGATTCTGCCAACACAATAAGTTCATCAACTTTTTTAATGTCTTCAGATGCTATTTCTGTGTGTCTTGAATGAGGAACGTAAAACACATCATCAAATCCATTTAAAAGCATGCAGGTATCATGTTTCTTTTCATGTTCAAAAACACCGAAGACTTTATCTTTTAAAATATTTTTCTTCAAGCCGTAAAAATGATGTAAGGCCCCTTGGGCACCCCAGCATATAAACATTGTAGATGTTACATTAGTTATTGAAAAGTCAAAAATTTCTTTTATTTCATCCCAATAATCAATATCTTCAAATTCCATTAGCTCAACCGGAGCACCGGTTACTATCATGGCATCATATTTTTTGTTTTTTATTTCCTTAATGCTTTTATAAAAAGTCTTCATATGACTTTCTGAAATATTTTTCGCTTCATGTGAAGTAGTCTGAATAAATTCTACATTAATTTGTATTGGCGAGTTTGAAAGAAGTCTTACAAACTGTGTTTCTGTTTCAATTTTAGTTGGCATAAGATTTACCAAAGCTATATTGAGAGGTCTTATGTCCTGAGTTTCTGCCCTCTCCTTGCTCATAGCAAAAATATTTTCTTTTTCCATTGTCTTGTATGCTGGAAGATTTGACGGTATTATTACTGGCATATATATTCCTTTCTTAAATAATATCTCTTTTTAAATGGATTATCCTTTTAAACATGCAGTGATTTTAAAAATAACTCTATACTAAATGCAATTCTTTGTCAATAAAAAATTGATTAAAACACTTGAAACTGATATAATCATAAGTAATAATCCTATGGATTTTTACATGCAAATCAATTTAGAAAGGAGAACTTATATGATAGTTTTATCATGCAATGATATTTCAAAGGCCTACGTAGTAGAAAATATAATTGAAAAAATTTCTTTTACAGTGAATAACAATGAAAAGATTGGATTAATAGGTCTTAATGGTGCAGGAAAAACTACCTTGTTTAATATACTTACTGAAAATTTAGAACCAGATACTGGTGATGTTTTTATAGCAAAAGGAAAAAAGCTTGGTTATTTAAAGCAAAATACAAATATTGAATCAAATAGTAGTATAATGGATGAAATGCTAACCATTTTTAGTGAAGTCATTCAATTAGAAAAAGATCTTCATATTTTATCCCATAAAATAAGCAGCTTCACTGAAGAAGATGACCAATTAAAACTTGAAACACTTATGAACTCTTATTCCAATATGAGTGAAAAATTTGAGGAAGCTAATGGCTACGGTTTTAAAAGCTTGATTAAGGGAGTTCTAAGAGGTCTTGGATTTTCTGATGTTGAATTTGATAAAAATATAAATTTATTGAGTGGAGGCCAAAAAAGCAGGGTTATGCTAGCAAAACTTCTGTTAGAGCAAGCTGAAATACTTCTTTTGGACGAACCTACAAACCACTTAGATATTGAAGCAATATCATGGCTTGAAAAATATATAAAAGATTTTAAAGGTGCAGTTATAATAATTTCCCATGACAGGTACTTTCTTGACAATACAGTCAGCAGAATTTTTCTTATGGAAGGCAAGTATCTAAAATCCTACAATGGAAATTATACTGAATTCATGAAAAAAAGGAAAAGTGAATTAGAACTTGAAATGAAAAAGTTTGAAGAATATGAAAAGGAAATAGACAAACAAGAAGAAATGATTCACCGACTTCATGCCTATGGAAGTAAAAGAAATATAAAACAAGCTTTTAGTAGGCAAAAAGCTTTAGATAAAATAAAAAAGATGGATAAACCAACTGTTGATAATAAAAGAGTGAAATTAAAATTTACCCCTAGAATAAAAAGTGGAAGAGATGTTTTGAAAGTTGAAAATATGTCTGTAAGTTTCAGCCTTCAACAAATATTTTCAAATATTCAATTGGAAGTTTACAAAGGCGAAAGAGTGGGAATAATAGGACCTAATGGTATAGGTAAAACAACACTTTTAAAAGCGATTACTGGCAAACTAAAGGAATATACTGGAACTGTTACACTAGGCCACCATGTGCATACAGGATATTACGATCAGGAACAAACTAATCTTGATAATGAAAATACAGTTATTGATGAAATTTGGGATGAAAATCCAACGTTAAATTATTATGACATTAGAACAATGCTAGCACAGTTTCTATTTAACGGTGATGATATGTATAAAATAATAGGAGATTTAAGCGGTGGAGAAAAAGGGAGACTTTCACTTTTAAAACTTATGTCATCAAATTCAAACTTCTTGTTAATGGATGAGCCTACCAACCACCTAGATATTGATTCTAAGGAAGTTTTAGAGGATGCCCTTTTAAACTACGAAGGAACAGTCCTTGTAGTTTCCCATGACAGATATTTCTTAAATAAAGTTGTTAATAAAATTTATGACATGTCAAGTGATGGAATTTTTCAATACTTAGGAAATTATGATTACTATGTGCAAAAAAAAGCTGAGTTAGAAGAAACTGAAGATGAAGTAAATGTTGTTAAAACTAAGACAAAAATTATTGCAGAAAAAAAGAAAGAACGAGAAATTATAAGAGAACGTCAGCAAAAAGAAAAAACAATAAAAGAACTTGAAAAACA
>JBGUET010000349.1:0-2859 GCA_041821225.1 Sedimentibacter sp. | reverse complement strand
CCCAGCCACATGATAATGTGATCATAATAAAAATAATTAAATTCGTTTTGGTCTTCTTAATATTTATTTCTTTCATCCCTTTCCTCCCTTTTCTGTAATAATATCCATAATCCAATCTACTTCAGGTAAAGGTGTATCTGGAAATTGCGCTTTTTCTTGTGCAATAAATTGAATTGCCCCACCAAAAGCAACCATCAAAGCACGAGAATTACCTGTCCTAAACTGTCCCATTTCCTGTCCTTTTTCAATAATCGGAATACACTGACTCATAATGTTATGGCTAGCTAACAGGTCTTTTGCATATTCGGTGATTTCCTCGGTATTCTGCACATTATTAATGAATACAAACATCTTTGCAAAAGATGCATTATTCGAAAGTTCATGAAACATAGTTGTAAGCATTTCTCGAAAATACAAATAAGGATTTTGATTAGCAATATTACCATCAAAAACCATTTTTTCACATCCAATTCCAATAAGTGTTTCATATAAATCTTCCTTACTTTTAAAATAATTAAACATTAACCCAGAACTAATCCCCAACGCTTTTGAAATTTCTCTAGTTGAAGTACCATGCAACCCTTTAGCTACAAACATATCAAGTGCCATTACCAATATCTGATTTTTTCTATATGCCTTTTGATTTTCTCTTATTGAAGACATCGTTTTTTCCTCCTAAGTTATACTAAGCATATGCTCAATGAGCATATGCTTAGTATAGTTCAAACTATTTTATTTGTCAACTATTTTTTCCCAGGTAGCTGTTACCTTTCAAAAATTCTACTGATAAATATTTTTAAGTATTATTGGCATAATATAAAAAGCCACGGTAGCCTAATATATACCCTGGCTTTGCTATCATTATTATGAATAAGGTAGCTATTACCTTTAAAAAATTAGAATATCAATACACATGTCATTTTATAAGCCACGCAACTTAAGATCATGTACAATTTCAGTATAAAATTCTCTAATATCAAAACCAGGAATATTTTCTCGATTAAGATCAATTATATCACTGTGTGAAATTCCTCTGCCACCAGTTGTTTTAATCAATTTAAATTCTTTTCCCCATTTCATTGAAGCAACAGCAACCAGTCCATCATTTTCACTATCAAAATGTTTTACAAAAGGGTATATCATATTCAGAGGAAATTTACCACTGCTTGCCCGGTTCATCTTTGAACCGAAACTTTGATAAAATACGGTTTCCACATCAAGAACCTTTTCATTGACTTCAGAACATGATTTTGAAGTCAGACTTTTTACAGCTTCCATAAAATCTGGATTTTTATCACCCAACTTTTTTGCAGCTGCATTATACTTTTTAGCCACAGAATTTTGAATTTTAGGCGAGATTTTTTCAAGCAAATAGTCCGCAAATAAGCATCCATTGTGTGGTGTGCTTATCGTTGTAAGTGAAGCTATATTTTTTTCAACATCAGTGCAACTTATAGCGTATCTGCAGTCTAATCCACCCTTTGAATGTGCAATAATATTTACTTTTTCACAACCTGTTTCATTTATAATTTTCTTTATCTTTTGTGCAAGTTCTTTGCCACTTTCTTCTATGGAAGCTGCAGATTCATGCCCGCCATAATATATATATGCTCCGTTTTTCTTGAGATGGCCTGGTATCCTACCCCAATAATTTAATAATGTGGAATCCCTAAAAAACACACCATGAACCAATAAAATAGGATACTTGGTTTGACATACAGCATCTTCAGCTCTTACAATATTAGTCATATATTTTTCTTTTTCAAATTCAACTTCTTTTTTTGTAATTCCTATTATTTTATAAAGTGCCCATATATGAACAATTGGTATCCAACCACATAATATTCCAATTACCCTCCATTTTATTCCCAACTGCACTGAATAAAAATATATTTTTAACATTCCACTCCAAAAAACAATATTTTCTAACACAATTACTATTAAAATATGTATAAGCACGGGTTTCCATTCCGTTAAATCTTGTGTAAATATAAAAAACAATGAAACCATGATTTCTAAATAAAGACTCACTAAAAACAAAGTAAGCAATTGATTTCCTTTATTAAGCATGACAATCTTTCTATGGAAAGATTTATCCGACGAAACCTTAACGATTGAAATACTGAAAATAACAATTAACAAAATAAATATGTACATCTTAAAATTAAAACTAAAACATACCGACAACGCATAATAGTTAAATGTCAGCATCCATACCAAAATCATTGCAAAACGTGAAAAGAGTGTTTTTATCATATTTCTCCTTTGATTTATCTTTCTCATTTTAGGTACCTGTTACCTTTCAAAAATTGCATTACCTTCAATTTATTACATTTCTATAAAAGTAGCAATAATCCTCTATAAATATTTACCTATTGAGAAATATTTATATTTAAAATAAAAAAAGACCATATAAAAAAATATATGAATTATAATTCTTAACCAGTTTATTCATCCCTTCATTATTAATACGCTGTACCAATTGTTCACACGTCATTTTCAATTAATGATATTTGCTTATACCTGTTATACTCTGGAAACTTATGTAGGTAGGCAAATACATCCGTTGGATTACTCACAATTCCATGCTCCCTACATGTTCTATTGAAAAGATTCATAAGTTCCCTATTATTGTCGCTAATTATTTCATATGAATACCCAAATTTCTGATGATACTTTACTTTCATTCCAGGAAAATATTGATCAAGGGCATGGTAAAAATATTCCCGATTTCCTTCCCTGAGCGTCAACCCCATATTGAAATTAATAATCCCATAAACCTTGGCTTTTATACAATAATCCAGAATTCCTTCTATATTCTCTTTCGTATCGTTAATAAATGGCAAGATGGGACTTAAC
>JBGUET010000348.1:0-2860 GCA_041821225.1 Sedimentibacter sp. | reverse complement strand
AAAAAATCAATGATGAATTAAAAACCGTCAAAACAAATTTAAACCAATCACAAACACTATCAAAAAACTTAAACATAAAAGCATAATCCAGGTTTTGCCAAAAGTTTTTTGAAATATTTTTGAAATGGGCTAAACTTAATTTGAAATGGTTCGATATATAGTTTGTAAGCAAAAAGATGTTTTTTATAACTGGCCAGTTTGAAAAATACAAAATGCAATACAAATAAAATAGGGAAGGATCCCGAATTAAATTACACGGAGGTAATTATGAGAATTAATCACAACATAGCAGCATTAAACACTTACAACAAATTAAATGCAAATCAAACTGCAACAGCTAGCAGCTTAGAAAAATTATCATCAGGTTTAAGTATCAACAGAGCAGGGGATAACGCTGCAGGTTTGGCAATATCAGAAAAAATGAGAGGTCAAATCAATGGTCTAGACCAAGCGGAAGCAAATGCAAATGATGGTATTTCATTGATTCAAACAGCTGAAGGCGGACTTAATGAAACTCAATCAATTCTTCAAAGAACGAGAGAATTGGCAGTTCAATCAGCCAATGATACAAACGGTGATACTGATAGAGCTGCAATACAAAAGGAAATAGATCAATTAACAGAAGAAATAACAAGGATATCAACAGACACAGAATTTAATACAAAAAAATTATTAAATGGTGGACTTGGTGGAGCAGTAGAACAAAATTCTAGTACAACAACTGTACTTGCTGTAACAGGTGTAGCTTCAGCAACTACTAGTGGAGCTACAGCAGGTACTTATACGATAGCAGCAACTAATGCCACAAAATTAACTATGACATTTGATGGTAAAAGTCAAGAAATTGATAATGTTGCTGGAGCTCAAGAACTTAATTTTTCAAGTTTTGGTATTACAATAAAGACAAATGCAGGATATGCACAAGATGATGCTGTTGGAGATGTAGTAGTAACTTCAGGTTCTGTTAAATTCCATATTGGTGCTAATGCAAATCAGACAATCAGTTTATCGATTGGCAATATGTCTGCTTCTGGATTGGGAGTAGATGGCGTAGATGTAACGACACAAGCTGGAGCAGAAAGCGCAATTACAACTATTCAAGCGGCTATTGATCAAGTATCATCATCAAGAGCAGATCTTGGTGCTAAACAAAATAGACTTGAATATACTATTAATAACTTGAGTACAACTTCTGAAAACATAACAGCTGCTGAATCTCGTATTAGAGATGTTGATATGGCTGAAGAAATGACTAGCTACACTAAAAACAGCATTCTTACTCAGGCTGCTCAAGCGATGCTTGCTCAAGCTAATCAATTACCACAAGGCGTATTACAACTATTACAGTAATACTAGAATTTAATAAAACAATGGAAGCACAGTATACTGTGCTTCTTTTTATATATAAAAATAGTTTATTTAATTTACTTTATTAATAAACTTCTTGGAAATTTAGCCGATAACATAAGTTGTAAGAGTAAATTATTAGTCGAAATTCGAAGGATATGATAAGCTTATAAATAACAAGAAACGATTGCTACAATAGAGCATGGTTGTGATATAATAATAATTAATTAAAGGCAGATTTGAGAATTTTTAAAAATAAGGGGTAGGGCGGATATGAACAGTATAAAACGGAAAATATTTTTAAATATTACTGCAATAATTTTAATAGTGGTAATTGCAATTGGGGGATTATCATCTTATCTTTGCTATAAAGTTACTTTTGACACTTTAGAGCAAACAATGGGTGAAGTAGCTAAGGCATCTTCTAATGCTGTTTCAAAGGAATTAGATGTGTATAAATCAATAGCTAGTGAGATAGGTTTAATTCCAGAACTTTCAAAGACGGATATAACTTCTGAGGGAAAAAATGCAATATTCAATGGAAGAACTGAAATGCATGGATTAAAATCAATTAATACTGCAAATAAAGAAGGATATGTTATTTCTGATTCAGGAAATACTCAGGTTGTAAAGCATCTTGACTATTTTGACAAGTCAATTAATGGTGAAGTATTTGTTACGGACGCTTTATTTGATGAGTCCACATTTGAGATGTATTATATAGTGTCAGCTCCACTGTGGAAAGACGGAATTTATGGTTCGTCAATTGATGGTGTTGTAATATTAAAGGTTGATGGGAAGACATTGTCTGATATTGCAACAGATGTTGTAATAGGCAAGGAAGGATTTGGAACAATTATTGACAAAGAAGGATATACAATTGGTCACCATGAATACGACAAAGTTTTAAATCTTGAAAATATAGTAAAAAACTATGAAAATGATGGAAGTAACAAGGAACTTGCTTTGCTAGAGCAGAAGATGCTAAAAGGCGAAACAAATTACGGAGTTTATAAAAATAATGGTATTAAGAATCTTTTGTCTTATGCTCCTATTGAAGGTACAGATGGATGGGCAATTTTAGTTGAAGTACCTGCTTTAGAATATATGGGAACCACAAATCTCAGCATTATAGCTACAGTAATATTAGGAATTATATCTATATTAATAGCTGCATTTATGGGATTTAGAATGTCTAATAGGATTTCTAAGCCTATAATCGAATGTGCAGATAGATTGAAGCTTTTGTCTGAGGGCGATTTACACACTGAAGTACCAAAAACAAAAAGCAAGGATGAGACAGGATTACTTCTTGATTCTTTGGAAAAAACTATTAGTAATTTAAATACAATAATCCAAGATATTTCATATCAGTTAGGGGAAATTGTAAATGGAGATTTAACAAATTTTGTAGATGGAGATTATTCAGGTGATTTTAAACCAATAAAAGATTCTGTGGTATTAATTATTAAATCTTTGAACTATTTATTTAGAAATATAAATGACAGTATTG
>JBGUET010000347.1:0-2895 GCA_041821225.1 Sedimentibacter sp. | reverse complement strand
GGATTGGCATTGGCAGGGATGATTCATGATATTGGAAAAATAAGTGTTCCTGCTGAAATTTTAAGTAAACCAGGACGTTTAAATGCAGCAGAAATGTCCCTTATACAAATGCACTCTAAAATTGGAGCAAGTATTTTGCAACCTGTTGATTTTCCATGGCCTATTGCGTCAATAGTTGAACAACATCATGAAAAAATCAATGGTTCTGGGTATGGTAGAGGATTGAAAGGTGATGAGATCCTTTTAGAAGCAAAAATTTTATGTGTTGCAGATGTGGTTGAAGCCATTGCCTCCCATCGACCTTATCGTGCTGCATTAGGCATTGAAGCTGCTATCGAAGAAATCCAAAAAAACAAAGGTATTCTATTTGATGAAGAGGTTGTTAATATCTGCGTTTGGTTGATTTCTGAAAATGGATTTACCTTTGACGAGTAGAAAGTTAAAATTAAAAGGGGGTAAATTATATGTATTTGAATAAAACGAGAGCCCTAAATATATTGTTTGTAGGTACTTTACTTGTATTGTTGTATATTTCTAGTTTATACAATTATTTATTATTTCACAGTTTAGTGGAAATTTTTAGTATATGTATTGCATTTTCAATATTTTTAATTACCTGGAACTCAAAAGAATTTATCAAAAACAATTTGTTGCTTATAATAGGAATATCCTATTTATTCATTGGAATGCTGGATTTATTGCATACTCTTTCCTATAAGGGTATGAATATATTTACTGATTATGATTATTATGCCAACCAACTGTGGATTGCTACAAGATTTTTGGAAAGTATTACTATGTTAAGTTCTTTTGCTTTTTTAAAACACAAAAAAATTCTAAATGCATATATACTTTTTACTATTTACTTAATCGTTTCATCAGTAATTGTTGCTTCGATTTTTTATTGGAAAATTTTCCCCATATGTTTTATTGACGGAGTAGGATTAACACAGTTTAAGATTGTAAGTGAATATATTATTTCTTTTATACTTTTATTTGCACTAATACTTTCGTGGTATTATAGAAATTATTTTGATAATCTTATTTATAAATACATTGCTTCTTCAATTATCTTTACAATTCTTTCAGAGTTAGCTTTTACCTTTTATATTAGCAATTATGGATTTTCCAATATGATTGGGCACTATTTGAAATTATTTTCGTTTTATTTTATATATAAAGCAATTATTGAGAAGGCAATTAAAGAACCCTTTAAGTCGATTTTTAATGAACTTCACAATCAAGTTAATAAAGATGCATTGACTGGTTTGTTTAATCATGGATATCTATATGAAAAGCTTATAGAAGAAATTAAAATTTCAAGTCAAACAAATAAACCATTTTCAATTATTATGCTTGATGTGGATCATTTTAAAAGAATTAATGATGTATATGGACATGTTAAGGGTGACGATACCTTGCTACGCATTAGTAACGTTATTAAAAAGACGACTAGAACTACTGATATTGCTGGTAGATATGGTGGGGAAGAATTTATGGTTATTTTACCAAATACAAATATTAAAAACTGCTATATAGTTGCTGAAAAAATCAGAAATGAAGTAAAAAGAAATGACTTTTGCGATGATGGGACAATAATAACAATAAGTGCAGGAATTGCTGAGTTTAATCATCTTTTAAAAGATGGAGAATTATCAAGCATTACAGCTCTCACTCAAAATTTCGTAAATATTGCCGACAGCAATCTATATAAAGCTAAATCAGGTGGTAGAGATATGACATTTGGATTAGAAACTTTAACTACCTTGACCGAATTAGGTACCTAAGTGTATTTGGCAAAAACGAATATAAAAGTGCAATTTTTATTGCATAATTAAGTTTGATTTAATTGACTAAAAAAATCTGATGCTATATCATATTGGTTATATTGAAAAATGTCCATAAAAGTTGAAAACCTAATTTCATATGAATAATTATTGATTGATATAGATAAAACTGGCAAATCAGAACAATTAATTGATTAAGGAGAAAAAACAAATGAATGAACAACTGATAAAAAATATTTTTGAAAATATGCCTCTTGGTTATGCTTCGTATGAATTTACAAGAGATGAAAACGAGATACCTTGCAATTGCTTATTTTTGGATATAAATCTCCAATTTGAAGAATATTTCGGCCTTTGTGCTTCTGATATTATTGGGAAAAAGGTATCAGAAGTAATAACGAACGTTTTTGAAGATGATTTTGATTGGATTAAAACCTGTGCCAAAGTTGCCTATGGTGGGGAAAAAATTCAGCTGGAGCATTATGTTCACTCATTAGAGCGATGGTTTCAAGTATATGCGTATTCTCCCCAAAAAGGATATTTTGTCACACTGGTTGAGGATATAACTGAAAAGAAGAACTCATTAAGGCAAAATAATGAACAAATAAAGTACAATAATATACTTAATAAAATTCCGGTACTAGTATGCGAATTTACAAAAGATAGCATATTGACATATGTAAATGATGAGTATTGTAACTATTTTGGCTATGAAAGAGAAAACTTAATTGGCAAACTATTTTTGGACCTTATTCCTGAAGAAGAACATGAGGCTGTGATGAAGCGATATTTAAGCTTAACACCAGAAAATCCAGTGTCTGTGGATACCCACCATGTGTTAAAGGGTAATAAAACATGCCTGATGGAATGGCAAAATGTTGCCACTTTTAATGAACATGAAATGATAATTAACTATTATTCTATTGGTTCTGATGTTACTGAAAGAGAAGAATTAGAAAAACAAGATAAAAACGAGTTAGCCATACTAAGATCGGTTATTGAAAACAATTCGGCAGTAATACTATTTATTGAACCTGAAACAGGAAAAATATTGGAAGCTAATCCTGCAGCATCTGATTTTTATGGTTATACTAAAGCTGAGTTACTT
>JBGUET010000346.1:2611-2897 GCA_041821225.1 Sedimentibacter sp. | reverse complement strand
GAAGAATTGGGTTCAACATCTCCAACGAGTTAATTTATTAAAATTTAAGCCTAAGCTTTTTTATCAAAATATCTGCATAATTTTACTAATTATTTTTTCGCTAAAAAAGCTCCGAAATCGGAGCTTTTTTGTTGTCATTATATTTATTTGTTTTTAAATATTTTTTTGTAAACTTCACCAGCAACCAATGGTATAAATGCTAAGGATAAAACTATCTCCCAATCAGTTGTTGATAATGCAACTACATTAAATATGTCGCTAAATATTGGAACATAAAGCACCATTA
>JBGUET010000346.1:0-2601 GCA_041821225.1 Sedimentibacter sp. | reverse complement strand
CAATCCAAAGGATACAATGAATGCCTGCACCATTCTTAAATTTGAAAATATACCAATTTTAAGCAATGTGAAATCTTGAGATCTAGAAGAAAAAGCTCTTAAAAGCTCTGCTGTAATCAATGTAGTAAACACTATGCTTCTTGCGTGAATAAGTCCACTGTCAACTACTCCATATCTTCCCATTGCCCAGTAATAAGAAACCAATGAAGCTGTAGCTATGGCAATTGCCTGGAATACTATTCCACCTATCATGCTCTTGTCAAGTATAGCTTCTTTTGTATCTCTAGGAGCATGGTCCATTATGCCTGGTTCAGCATTCTCAACTCCTAGTGCCATTGCCGGGAAACTGTCAGTAACAAGGTTGAGCCACAATAGTTGTATAGGAACCATTGGAACAGGCCATCCTAATAAAATACCAACAAACACAAGTAATATTTCTCCTATATTGCAACTGAGCAAGAAGAACACGAATTTTTTAATATTTGAAAATATTATTCTTCCTTCTTCAACAGCATTTACTATTGTAGCGAAGTTATCATCTGTAAGTATAACTTCTGCAGTATTTTTTGCAACATCAGTTCCTGTAATACCCATAGCAACGCCTATGTCTGCCTTCTTTAAGGCAAGTGCATCATTTACACCGTCTCCTGTCATAGATGTTATATGTCCATTTGCTTTTAATGCTGAAACTATTTTCACTTTATGGTCAGGAGAAACCCTGGCATAAACCTTTATTTTCTTAACTGCTTCTCTTAATTCTTCATCTGACAATGAATCAAGTTCTGCTCCCATTATGGCCTGATCTTCAGTTTCTACCATACCTAATTGTTTTGCAATTGCATAGGCAGTTTCTTTGTAGTCACCTGTAATCATAACAGTTTCAATACCTGCAGCCTTGCATTCTTTTATAGCATCTTTTACTTCAGGCCTTGCAGGGTCAATCATTCCAACTAAGCCGACAAATATCATATCATTTTCAACCAAGTCAAATGTTAAATGTTCTGGAACTTCATCCCAAACCTTGTATGCAGCTGACAATACCCTAAGTGCAGAGCGGGCAAAATCTTTATTTACAGCAAGCACTCTTTCTTTTAACTCTCTTGTAAACTCAATTACTTCGCCATTTAATGCAATTTTTGTACATTTTTTTATTAATATGTCTGGAGCACCTTTTGTAAAGGAAACTACTTTATTTTCTATGTAATTTGCGTGGAATGTGCTCATCATCTTTCTAGCTGAATCAAATGGAAGTTCTTCAATTCTTGGAAATTCATTGTTTAATTGCAATGTTGTTTGACCAAGTTTCCCCGCAAAGGTTACAATTGCTCCTTCTGTAGGGTCTCCAACCACTTTGTACATTCCAGATGAATTATCTAAATGAGCATCATTAGAAAGTGCCCCGATTGATGCCAAGTTTCTTAAATTCGTTAAAGAGTCAATGTTTATTTGCTTTCCTTCAAACTTAACAGCTCCAACAGGGTCATATCCCCCACCTTCAACCTCTAGTATTTTATCATCCACATAGGCTTTTACAACTGTCATTTCATTTTGTGTAAGGGTTCCAGTTTTATCTGAACAAATTACAGATGTGGCCCCCAATGTTTCAACTGCCAATAACTTTTTAACAATTGCATTTCTTCCGGCCATTCTGTTCATCCCAATAGCTAACACTATTGTTACTATTGCAGGAAGTCCTTCTGGTATGGCTGCAACTGCCAAGCTTATAGAAGTTAAAAGCATTTCAAGAACTTCTCTTCCTTGAAGAATACCTAATCCAAATACTAAAGCACATATTACTAATGTTAAAGTTCCAAGAACTTTTCCAAGCTGGTTCAGTTTTATTTGCAACGGAGTCAATTCTTCATCATAAGATTGAATTTTAGTAGCTATGTTTCCTATTTCCGTGTCTTTACCAGTTCCAACAATTACGCCTTTAGCACGTCCATAGGTTACTATGGTGCTTGAAAATCCCATGTTGTGCCTATCTCCAATACCGGCAACACCTATGATTTTCGCCTTAGCATCCTTCTCAACTGGAACAGATTCGCCTGTTAAGGAAGCTTCTTCAACTTTCAAATTCGAACTTTCTATAAACCTTATATCAGCAGGAATTATATCCCCAGCTTCTAAGATTACTATGTCTCCTGGCACTACATTTGCTGCTGGCAAAACAATTTGATTGCCAAGCCTAATTACCTTTGCATTAGGAGCACTCATTTTTTGTAAAGCTTCTACTGATTTTTCAGCTTTACCCTCTTGATAAATTCCTAATATAGCATTAATAACTACTATCGCTAGAATTACTACAGCGTCTTCCTTTTCACCAACTGCAGCAGATATACCAGCTGCAATAATTAAAATAATAATCAAGAAGTCAGCAAATTGAGCAATTAATTTTAACCAAAAACTTTTCTTTGCTTGAGCCTCTAATTCATTTTTACCATATTTCTCAATTCTTTTTGCTGCCTCTTCATCGTTTAACCCAATATATTCATCCGTATTGAGTTCAGATAATATTTCTTTTTTACTCTTATTGTACCATTCCAATGATTTACCTCCAAAAATTTCAATTCATTTTTAATATATATTTCTATAAGCAAC
>JBGUET010000345.1:0-2913 GCA_041821225.1 Sedimentibacter sp. | reverse complement strand
GTAATTGAAAACATTAAAGATTTTAATGTTTCTCACATATTTGAATGTGGTCAATGCTTTAGATGGGATAAAGAAGAAGATGGAACGTATACAGGAGTTGTAGGGGACAAAGTAATAAATGTTGGACAAGTAGGATCAAAAGTTGTATTTAACAATGTTTCATTAGATGATTATAATCATATTTTAAAAGACTATTTCGATATGGATACAGATTATAGCAAAATTAAAAATGCCGTAAATACAGATGAAATAATGGGCGTAGCCATTGAATTTGGACAAGGAATAAGGATTTTAAACCAAGATGAATGGGAAATAATGATTTCATTTATGATTTCTGCTAATAATAGAATTCCTATGATTAAAAAAGTAATAGAAAATTTAAGTAACAACTTTGGAAACTTCATATGTAATTATAAAGGCAAAGACTATTATTCTTTTCCTACTGCTGAGCAGCTTTCAAATGCTCCTTTAGAAAAAATTCAAGCTTGCAAGTCAGGTTTTAGGTCACCAAGAATCAAAGAAGCTGCTACTCGGTTTTTAAAGGAAAAGGACATAATTTATAATATTAAAAACACAAGCTATGAAGAAGGACTTAATTATTTGAAAACCTATTGCGGAATTGGAGACAAGGTGGCAAACTGCGTACTCCTTTTTTCAATGAAACAATTTAATACATTTCCTGTAGATGTTTGGGTTCGCAGGGTTATGCAGACATTGTATGTTGATGAAAATACCAATGATAAAGAAATTCGTAGATTTGCGGAAAACAAATTTGGAATATTTTCAGGATATGCACAACAATACTTGTTCTATTATGCAAGAGAACTAAACATTGGAAAGAATTGACAACATATTTATAAAAGCTTATAATATAAACGCTGTCGGGGTGTAGCGAAGCTTGGTATCGCGCTTGGTTCGGGACCAAGAGGCCGAAGGTTCAAATCCTTTCACTCCGGCCAATCTATACAAATTATTATTAATGGAGATGGAAATGCTATCAGATGAGAGAAGAAATAACATTGAAATAGAATTAAGAAATAATACAGAGCCAATTAGCGCAACATCTCTTGCTAAAAAATTTTATGTAAGCCGTCAGGTAATAGTAGGGGATATTGCTTTAATGCGTGCTGCTGGTCTTGAAATTTCTGCTACTCCCAGAGGATATGTAATAAATTCAAAGGATGAAAAAAATCATAATATTTATACAATTGCATGCTGTCATGATGAGTATAATATGGCAGCAGAACTCTATGCAGTTGTAGACAACGGTGGAACGTTGTTAGATGTGACTGTTGAACATCCCATATATGGTCAGATAGTTGGGCAACTTCAGATTTCTTCTAGGTATGATGCTGATTTATTTTTAAAAAAGGTTAAGAATGATCAGGCACAACCTTTAATGAGATTAACAGGTGGCATACATATTCATACTATAAAATGTGATAATGAAGAAGCATTTATTAGAATAAAGAATGCTTTGAAACTCGAAAATATAATCTTAGATGAAAAATAATATATTGACAAAGCCAGAATCCTTTACTATAATAATGACAGTAAGTGTCAAGACACATGACAATACATAAGTAGAAAGGACTCAAAATGAAAAGAAATAGCAATCTTAATTCAATGATAATTTCAGCACTGCTCTGTGCAATTGGAATAGTAATTCCAATAATTTCACCTCTAAAAATCACATTGGAACCTGCATCATTTACCCTTGCAAGCCATGTGGCTATTTTTATAGCAATGTTTATTTCTCCACTAACAGCAATTTTTGTTAGTGTTGGAACAACCGTAGGTTTCTTAATGGCAGGATTTCCAATAGTTGTTGTTATGCGTGCTGCCTCTCACATTGTATTTGCTTTTACAGGCGCCCTCATATTGAAAAAATATCCTAATATTCTTAAATCATTTAAATCTTCATATCTTTTTTCTTTTGGTATTGGATTGATTCATGGGTTGTGTGAAGTACTTGTGGTAATTCCATTTTATTTTGGAAAAAGCATGAGCTCAGGATACTATGCAAAAGGTTTTGTTCTATCTGTAGTGCTACTTGTTGGAGTTGGTACTGTAATTCATAGCATGGTTGATTTTTACCTTGCACAAGCAATTTGGAAACCTGTTACAAAGGCCGTAAAATTCCCTATGCAGGTAAGTGTTAATTAATACAGTAAAATATTTTTTAGTATGTAAATTTTATAGAATCATAAGGAGATTGTTATTTAAGTCTCTTTTTTTATGGAAAAATATTTTAGTAATTATTAATTATGGTAGATACATAAAATACATGTTATAATATAAATATAAATATTATCAAAAAACAATTTGATTTTAAGGAGGATATATGTCTGAAGAATATACTACTGGAGAAAAAGAAGCATTGCTACTTTCTAATCTAAACAACGTTGAGGCTGAAATAATAATTTCAAAACTCAAATCTTATGGAATACCTGTGTTAAGAAAAGAAAAAGGGACAGGAGCAATTATGGAAATTTATACTGGTGTCAACTTATTTGGTATAGATTTATATGTTCCTTCACATGCACTTGTTGTAGCAAAAAAACTGCTTGATTCAAATTTTATTGGAGAGCAAATAGACGACATATGATTGTAAGGCTTTGATAACGGGCATCTTACCAGATGCCTTTCAAATACATTTGGGTTGTTTTAATTAAAGAACACGAAGCGAAACAATAATTAAAGCCATTCAAATGAAAATTTTATTTATTGACTAATGGTTGGTATAAGAGTAATATCATTTTACTAATTAAAAATGGAGTAAGAGCATGGATGGGAACAAAGTTAGAAAATTGCGGAAATTTAACGGCATGACAATAGATGACCTTTCAGAAAAGTCCGGGTTCACTTCAAGCTATATATCACAAGTGGAGAGAAATTTAATTGAACCATCAC
>JBGUET010000344.1:0-2916 GCA_041821225.1 Sedimentibacter sp. | reverse complement strand
AAGTCTGTCAATTTCTCGTTTTTTTTCTTCAATGTAGACTCTGTTATCTTCAATTTGCTTTAATGCATCCTCAAATTCTACTTTGCCAGTTTCAATATTTTCTCTTGCTTTTTCAATTATATATTCATTAAGTCCTAATTTTTTCGATATTTCAAATGCGTTTGATTTTCCAGGCACACCTATTAACAGTTTGTAAGTAGGACTCAATGTTGCCACGTTAAATTCAACACTTCCATTCATAACGCCCTCTTTATTAAGGGCATAAAGTTTTAGCTCGCTGTAGTGAGTTGTTGCCGCAGTGACAATTTTTCTATCATAAAGAGTATCAAGAATAGCAATAGCAAGAGCTGCTCCCTCAGTTGGATCAGTGCCTGCACCAAGTTCGTCAAACAAGACAAACGACTTTTCATCAACTTCTTTCATTATTTTAACTATGTTAGTCATATGAGAAGAAAATGTGCTCAAACTTTGTTCTATACTTTGCTCGTCTCCTATATCTGCGTAGACTGCATTAAACACTGAAATTTCAGTACCATATTCAGCAGGCAAATGAAGACCTGCCATTCCCATAAGAGAAAACAAACCCAAGGTTTTTAAGGAAACAGTCTTTCCCCCTGTATTAGGTCCTGTTATTATAAGGGTGGTAAACAAATCGCCTATCCATGCATCAATTGGTACAACAGCTTTGGGATCAATCAAAGGATGTCTTCCTTTTTTTATTCGGATATATCCCCTATCGTTTACATTTGGCTCCACTGCATTTATGCTTATGGCGTACTTGCCTTTTGCAAATATAAAATCAAGCTCTGTTAATATTTCCTGGTTTTCAATTATTTCAGAATCTATGCTTCCAATCAGCATGCTTAACTCAAGAAGTATTCGTTCAATTTCTTTTTTTTCTTCTACTTTTAAGTTGGAAATATCATTTGTCATTTCCACCACAGCCATTGGTTCAATAAACAATGTAGACCCAGTGGAGGACTGGTCGTGAATTATACCTCTCACCATACTTCTGTATTCCCTACGAACAGGTATTACATATCTGTCATTTCTCATGGTAACAATATTTTCTTGAAGGTACTTTTGTGTGGTTGAGGAATTTACAATAGAATTTATTTTATTCTTAATAGCATTGTTTTTAATTTGAATTTCTCTTCTTACTCGCTTTAGTTCTGGACTTGCATCATCTGCAATTTCTTCGTCACTAATTATTATGTCAGAAATTTCATCTTCAATATCCTTGTTTATATAAATACCCTGACACAGTTGTTCTAATAGGTCATAATTGCGTTCAACTTTGTTATTTAAAAGAACGTAGTTCTTTAAAAGTCTTGCAGCCCTAAGTGTATCTGCGCAGTTAAGAAGACCTCTAAGTGATATAATACCTCCAACTGCTGCTCTTTTTGCATATTCCTTAATATCTGATATACCTCCTAATGGAGGTGAACCTTTTTCAATTATTATTGAAAGAGCTTGTGCAGTTTGCTTTTGTTTGAACTTAACACTTTCTATATCAGAAGATGAGTCAAGCTTCATAACTTCTTCTTTACCGTTTGTTGTTTCAGCAAATCCTTTAAGCTTTTCAATTATTTTATCAAATTCCAAAACTGATTTAGATTTTTGTTTCATTAATATACCTTCTCATTTGTTAATAATTAACATTTAATTACTAATTAGGATTTGTGGAGACCACAAATTCATTCTTTGTTTTTAATTATTGTTGTAAATTTATTAAAGTATGTTTTTCAAATAATGTCCTCTTGTAAAATTCTTTTCTTCTAAAACATTAGAAGTCTGAACACCATTTAATTCACAGTATAATGCATCTATTATTTCTTCTGGTTCTTCAAGCCATTTAGTATCAACGAAGAAATATTCAATATTGTTTTTTTCAAAATCATTTACTTTCCCTATTAAAGTAAGTGGCACACTGTTGTATATGTGAGTGAGATTGCTTTCTCTTTCTATATTGAAATACATACCTTTTCTATCTTTTAATGAGTATTTATTTTTATACTCACATTTTTCGCAGTCCTGCAAATTTTTACAGTTTTTAATCATAGACATAGGACAATTTTTCATAACCATGAGTTGAAAATATTCATGGGCTACTATTTCAGAATGAATTGAAGTGTGTTTAATTATGCTTTCCATGTCTCTAATGTTTGATTCTACTGAAAAAGTAAATCCATCAGCTCCTTGATCTTTTAAAAGTTCAACTGAAAAAGAATTTATAACATTGAAAAATGGGCCGCAATGTAATTTTAATTTGCTGTTTTCTTTAAAAAAGTAAAAACTACCCACATTGTTTACGCATACACCATCAAATAATTCCTCATAAAGCTTTATGTTGTCTTTTAAAACTTTGTATTGAGATTTAGATAAAATGTTAGGAAGCCATAAGTATTTTTCAACTACTTGAATATTTTTTACCATATCCATATTTAAGTTGTATGGTATATACACTCTTTTGATTTTTACTTTGTCTAAAATTTCCATCTCTTCAGTACTGTTAATTTTTACGCTTATTTTATGGCCATAACTAATTTTATTGTCATTTAAAGGGAATGCAGCATCATAGGGAATTTTATTTATTTTTTCTCTGTTATAACGAACTGCTCCTTTTTCATAAAGCATTTCTGTTGCCTGTCTTCTCAATTGATTTAAAGTGCTTTTACGTATAAAAACATCTTCATCCTTAATGATTTCTAAATTACTTAATTCATAAATTGTGCTTCCTAGTTTTCCTAATTGTTCACTAATTATTTCCTCTGTTGCAGGATTTTTTATGCTAGTTTCACAAACTTCTTCACTTTTTACTACAACTTTATGGTTTCCAACTTGTGCAGTGAGAACCGCTTGTTCTCCTATTTTAAGTGAAATACTTAAATTGATTTTACTCCTTCTAAATCCAGA
>JBGUET010000343.1:0-2921 GCA_041821225.1 Sedimentibacter sp. | reverse complement strand
GTTTTCTATCCCCAAAATTATTATAATACATTATTAATCTCCTATTAGTTTATTTTGTCCGCAATTTCTATGCCGCATGTATGCATATTATAAAGAGCAAATAAATTCATTAAATACCCATCGTGAGAACCACCATCATAGGTTTCAACACAGTTCTTAGGTATAATAACTCTCTTGCTTTTATTTGTTTCATTAAAATATGTTTTTAAACTTAAAGTAAACTGAAGTACACATATATCAGTTACGCAGCCTGTTATAATATAATTATCAACTTCATCCATATTTTGAATAAGCCAATCCTTGAATTCTTTGGTATGAAAACCATTTGTACTATTCTTTTTAATATAATACGTATTAGGACCTTTTGAAGCTTCTGTTTTTAATTCTAGAATTAATTCTGATTCTGAAGTTCCATTTAGACAATGCGTAGGAAAACTGCTGAATTCCTTAGAATCATTTTCATGACTATCCAAGAAAAAAACCTTTTTATACCCTTTTGTTTTCTCATTTAACTCTACAATATTTTTTGCAATTGATGCAACCCGAGGAGATGATAAAGGTCCTTCATAAACAAAACCATTTACCATATCAATAACAAACAAAGCTGTCCTATCTTTATTTAAAGAAGACAAGCTTATTGTTTTTACCTTCAATTCTTCTTCTATAGTCTCTAAAGCTCTCATATCCACATTCCTTTACATTCTTTTAATATTTAAAATTATTAAGTACATTATAATGTTTATTTAAATATTTGTCAAAATTAAATTATTATCTATTGCATGAAAATCTGTTAAAAAAACCTGTGCCTCTAAGGCACAGGTTTTAATTAATAAACTTAGTTGTTAGATTTAATTGACAGATCCCCTTGAATGGCCTTTGTAGGACACTTTTCTACACATACCATACAATGAGTACATTTTTCATAATCAACTTTTGCTAAATTGTCAACTACGTGTATTGCATCGAAAGCACAATTCTTTTCACATATTTTGCATCCAATACATCCAACTGAGCATACTTCTTTTACAGCTTTACCAAAATCTTTATTGTGGCAACCAACTATTACACTGTTCTTGTATGGAACAAGTTCTATTACAGCTTTTGGACATTCTTCAATACATTTTCCACATGCTGTGCATTTTTCTTTATCAATAACTGCTAAACCATCTATAATTTCAATAGCGTCAAAAGCACATACTTCTACACAATTTCCAAAACCTAAGCAACCTTTGTCACAAGATTTATTTCCTCCTGCAATTGCTGCTGCAGCTTTACAATCATGTATCCCGCTGAAATCATATTTTTTTGTTGCTACACTGTCGCAACCTTGACACATAACATGTGCAACTTTTTTTTCTGATGTTTGTACACCAACACCCATAATTGCAGCTATTTTTTCATGTGCTTCTTTATTTGCAACAGGACAACCATTTGCAGGTGCCTTGCCGCTTGCTATTGCATTTGCCATGCCGTCACATCCCGGATACCCGCAGGCACCACAGTTTGCTCCAGGAAGAGCGTTCCTTACATCTGTTACCTTTTGATCAACATCAACATGAAACACTTTAGAAGCTACTGCTAATAAAGCTCCAGAGAGTACCCCTATACCACCTAGTACTCCAACTGCATTTACTATACTCATAATCTATTCCTCCTCCTATAATTGTAATCCTGAAAAGCCAAGGAATGCAATAGACATTAGACCTGCAGCAACTAAAGCAATAGGTGAACCTTTTAAAGTTTCTGGTACATCTGCAGAATCAATTTTTTCTCTTACACCGGCAAATAGAACTATTGCTAACAAAAATCCTGCTGATGTTGCTACAGAATTAACTACTGCTTCTACGAAGTTGTATTCCTTTGTTATATTTATTATAACTACTCCAAGCACTGCACAGTTTGTTGTAATTAAAGGCAAATAAACTCCCAAAGCCTGATATAATCCTGGACTTGATTTTTTAAGAAACATTTCTACAAACTGCACCAATGCTGCTATAATCAATATAAATGCTATTGTTTGCAAGTATTCTAGCCCTAATGGCACCAAAATAGCAACTTGAACTAAATAAGTTATTACAGCTGATAATGTTATAACGAAAATTACAGCTATTCCCATTCCAGCGGCTGTCTCAATTTTCTTAGAAACTCCTAAGAATGGACAGACTCCCAAGAATTGCATAAATATAATGTTATTAACTAAAAACGATGATATGAATAAACTAAACAATTCCATCTATATACCTCCTATGCTTTCTTTTTTCTTGTGAGCAGATTTACAAGACCTATAAGTAATCCAAGTGCAATAAACGCTCCTGGTGGTTGAACCATTATCATCATAGGTTCATAAGATTGACCCATGATTTGAAAGCCCAAAATTGTTCCATTACCAACAAGTTCTCTGATTCCACTTAGAATTACTAAAGCAAAAGTATATCCTAAACCCATTCCCAATCCATCAAGCATTGAGTCCACAAGTCCATTTTTAGAGGCAAATGATTCCGCTCTTCCTAGTATAATACAGTTAACAACTATAAGTGGTATAAATACACCAAGTGCTTTATACAATGCAAATGTGTATGCGTGCATAAACAAATCTATTATTGTTACGAAAGTTGCAATTACAATTATAAAGGCAGGGATACGAACTTCATCAGGTATTACTTTTCTCAACAAAGAAATAACCAAGTTAGAACCAATCAATACCACAGTTACAGCAACACCCATTCCTATTCCATTTAAAACTGATGTAGTTATTGCAAGTGTTGAACACATACCAAGCAATTGAACAAAAATAGGATTTTCTTTTAAAAGACCATTCTTAAAAACTTTTATCTTATCCATTTCTACCTCCTATTTATTCACATATTGATTGTAGATGCTTATAGCATTATTAACTGCGCTTAAGAAAGAATTTGAAGATC
>JBGUET010000342.1:0-2935 GCA_041821225.1 Sedimentibacter sp. | reverse complement strand
TTATGAATTAGTTGGAAGTTTAAGAATTGAAGCAAGGCAGAAACTGAAAAAGATAAGACCAGATTCAATAGGGCAAGCATCACGAATTTCAGGTGTTTCTCCTTCAGATATAAATGTTTTATTAATTTATTTAATGACATCCAATTCTAAAAATTGATTTGGAAATATGAGAGTTGTCTCGTACACAATAAAGTAGTTTTAAGAAGGAGAATATGTTGATTAAAACATTGGAAGTGGGTTTTAAACAGCTGAAATTAACCTACAGCACGGAAATAGAAAATAAATTTATAATATATAGGAATCTTTTGAAAGAATGGAATCAAAAAATCAATATAACCTCCATAGAAGAGGACGAAGATATATATGTGAAACATTTTTTAGACAGTGTGGTTTTGTTAAATGAAGAAAACTGCAATGAAATAAAGAGTGTAATAGATATAGGAACTGGGGGAGGTTTTCCAGGATTTCCATTAAAAATAGCTAATGATAATTATACAGTCACTTTATTAGACAGTTTGGGAAAAAGAATTGATTTTTTATCAGAAGTAGCTAAACAACTTGAGCTTAAAGATGTGGAATTTATCCATGGAAGAGCTGAAGATTTTGGACAAAAATTAGAATACCGAGAACAGTTTGATATATGTGTTTCAAGAGCTGTGGCGCCACTCAATGTTTTAAGTGAATATTGTCTTCCTTTTGTAAAGGTGGGTGGATATTTTGCAGCTTATAAAAGTGAGAATATTTCCCAGGAAATTATAGATTCTGAAAGTGCTATAATAAAACTTGGTGGAAGGGTAAAAGAAATAAAAGAAATAAACTTACCTGGAACAGATATTGTTAGAAAAATAGTTATTATAGATAAAATAGAGCAAACTAGTAGCAAATATCCAAGAAGAGCTGGAAAACCAAGTCGTGATCCATTAATATAATAGTCGTACATTCCTTTGTGTGGCATTCACTACTACTGTAATAGGCGTTATAACCCACCTAGTTAAAATACTCAGGCAGGTTTTTTGCAAATAACGTAAAAGCATTCAATGAAATCTTGTTTTAAGGAGGAGAATTTTTTGATAAACAATATAGTAAATATAGATGTTAACAAAATAATTCCAAATAAAAATCAACCTAGAAAGGTTTTTGATGACAGGGCTTTGGAAGAGTTAAGTCATTCTATAAAAAACTATGGCATAATTCAACCTATAACAGTAAGAAAAATTTACGATGATATTTATGAGATTGTTGCTGGAGAAAGACGTCTCAAGGCTATAAAGCTTTTAAATATGGAGACCATACCAGCAGTAGTAATTGAAGTTAAGGATGAAGAATCTGCTTCTATGGCACTAATTGAAAATTTACAGCGAGAAGATTTGGATTTTATTGAAGAAGCCATGGCCTATGAGAGACTTATTGAAGATTTTGATTTAAATCAGACGCAATTAGCTGAAAAACTGGGAAAATCTCAGTCTACCATTGCAAATAAAATGAGAATTTTAAAACTTCCTGAAGCTATTAAACAAAAAATAAGAGAAGGAAGATTAAGCGAACGTCATGCCAGGGCTTTACTAAAAATTGATGATGAAGAGCTTCTTTTAAATATAGTAGAAAAAATAATAAAAAAAGATTTAAATGTAAGTGAAACAGAAAAGCTTGTAAATTCCATTGCAGAAGATTTAAATTATAAAAAGATTAAGGACAAGCGCTATGTAAGAAACTTTATTAATTATAAAATATACATAAATACAATAAAAAATGCCTACAATGAAATAGTTAAGACAGGTATTGAAGCTAAATTCCAACAGGAAGAATCTGAAGAATTTATTGAAATCAAAATAAAAATTCCGAAAAAAAGCTTGTAGAGGGTGAAGAGATGGTCAAAGTCATAAGCATATTCAACCAAAAAGGCGGTGTAGGTAAGACTACAACGAATGTTAACCTCTGTGCTGCATTAGCTTTGAAAGGTAAGAAAGTGCTAAGCATTGATATAGATCCACAGGGAAATTCAACTAGTGGTTTCGGAGTTAACAAGAATCAACTAGAATACACTATTTATGATGTATTGATTGAGGACTACGACATAAATAAAATTATACTAAAGACTGAAATAGAAAATTTGGACTTGTTACCTGCAAATATTCAACTTGCGGGGGCAGAAATAGAACTTACAAACACAAAACAAAGAGAAAAAACTTTAAAAGAGAAAATGAGTTTAATTGATAAAGTGTATGATTTTATAATTATTGATTGCCCGCCGTCACTAGGTTTGTTATCTTTAAATGCACTTACTGCATCCAACACGGTTCTTATACCTATTCAGTGCGAATACTATTCTTTGGAAGGTGTGGGGCAATTAATAGACACCGTTAAACTGGTTAAGAAAAACTTAAATCCCAAACTTGATATTGAGGGAGTTCTTCTTAATATGTTTGATGGTAGAACAAATCTTTCGGTGCAAGTTGTGGAGGAAGTAAAAAAATATTTCAAAGATAAAGTTTACAGAACAGTAATTCCGAGAAGTGTAAGATTGGCAGAGGCTCCTAGTTTTGGGAAACCAATTATGCTTTATGATGAAAAATCAAAAGGAAGTATAGCTTACGTAAAACTTGCGGAAGAAATTATAAAAAACAATTAAGGAGGATGGCATGTCTATAAAAAGAAAAGCTTTAGGTAAGGGTTTGTCAGCACTAATACCAGAGGACTTAGAAAAAGAAGATATACAGAGGATTGAAGATATAGATACTAACTTAATATGTCCAAATCCAAATCAGCCTCGTAAAGCATTTGAGCAGGACAAGCTTGAAGAGCTTACACAGTCAATAATAAAATATGGAGTTATCCAACCTATAATTGTAAGAAAAGATGGAGACATATTTAATATTATTGCTGGTGAAAGAAGATGGAGGGCGTGCAAGAACGCTAATATTAAATGCATACCTTG
>JBGUET010000341.1:0-2936 GCA_041821225.1 Sedimentibacter sp. | reverse complement strand
CTATTAAACATTAACATAATAATAATAATGAAATTTTAGGAGGATACAATGGTAAGAGTAGCAATTAATGGTTTTGGAAGAATAGGAAGACTAGCTTTGAGACTTATGACAACGGATAAGGATTTTCAGGTGGTAGCAATTAATACAAATTCTGAAGTAGACACATTGGCATATTTATTAAAATATGATTCTGCACATGGAAATTTCATGACAGATAAAATTTCTTATAAGGACAATATTTTAAATGTCAATGGAAACGAAATTGTTACATCTAGAATTAAAGAACCCGAAAATTGCAATTGGAAGGAACTTGATATTGATGTAGTTATTGATTGTACTGGTAAATTCAATGAAAAAGAAAAAGCAGAAGCTCACATAAAAGCTGGGGCTAAAAAAGTAGTATTATCTGCACCAGGAAAAGGCGACCTAAAAACTATAGTTTATAATGTAAACCATAATATACTTGATGGAACTGAAACAGTTGTATCTGCAGCATCTTGCACAACAAACTGCCTTGCACCATTAGCAAAAGTTTTAAATGATGAATTTGGTATAGTGAAAGGCCTAATGACTACAGTCCACGCTTATACAAATGATCAGAATATTCATGATAATTCCCATAAAAAAGGAATTATGTCAAGAAGAGGGCGAGCAGCAGCAGCAAATATCGTTCCTACATCAACTGGAGCTGCAAAAACAGTTGGTATTGTTCTTCCTGAATTAAAAGGAAAACTTGACGGTATAGCACTACGTGTCCCTACTTTAACTGGTTCAGTAGTTGATTTAACTGTAGAATTAAACAAAGTTACCACAGTTGAAGAAATAAATATGGCAATTAAAAATGCTTCAAATGAAACATTAGCTTATACAGAAGATCCAATTGTTTCAAGTGATGTAATAGGAAGTAGCTATGCATGCATATTTGATGCTTTGTCAACTCAAATTATTGAGGTTGATGGAAAACAATTAGTAAAATTAATTGCATGGTACGACAATGAAATGTCATTTACTTCCCAGTTAGTAAGAGTTGTTAAATATTGTGGAACAATGAAATAACATATTAGATGGACAAATTTAGCAATTATTAGAAGCTATCAGCGGCAATTAAACAACCGTCAAGTAAAGGTTGTTTAATTGCTTGCTGTTAATGGTTAATTGAATTACTTTTGTTATATGGAGGTTAATATGAATAAAAAAACTCTGAAAGATATAGATATTAAAAATAAGAAAGTTCTTGTACGATGTGATTTTAATGTACCCTTGGACAAAGATGGAAATATTATTGATGATGTAAGAATTACTAGCTCGCTTCCTACTATTAACTATCTAATAGAAAATGGTGCTGCATTAATATTGATGTCACATCTTGGTAGACCAAAAGGTGAAGCATTAAAGCAATATTCTTTAATAGCTGTTGCTAAAAGACTTGGCGAACTTTTAGGTAAAAATGTGATGTTTGAAGATTGTGACAATGTTGTTAATGATAAAGTCAAAAAAGATGCTTTAGACCTTCAGCCAGGAAATGTAATGCTTCTTCAGAATACGAGATTTAGAAAAGAAGAAACTCAAAATTCAGGTGATTTTGCAAAAGAACTTGCTTCTTTAGGAGATGTTTTCGTTAATGATGCTTTTGGAACAGCTCACAGAGCACATTCTTCTAATGTTGGAATTTGCGGGTTCCTTCCTTCAGCAGTAGGCTTTTTAGTAGAAAAAGAGATTGAGATAATGGGAAATGCTATAGAAAATCCCAAGAGACCACTTACTGCAGTTCTAGGAGGGTCTAAAGTATCTGATAAAATTCCTTTTATAGAAAATCTTTTGAATATTGCCGACAATATATTAATTGGTGGAGGCATGATGTATACTTTCTTAAAAGCTGAGGGTTACAACGTTGGTTCATCTTTATTAGAAGAAGATAAAATTAATTTAGCGAAGGAATTAATAGAAAAAGCAAAAGAAAAACAAGTTAATTTGGTATTGCCAGTTGATGTAGTTGTAGCGAAAGAATTTAAAAATGATACAGAGTTTTTTACAACGGATGCTGACAAGATACCTAATGATTTTATGGGACTTGACATAGGAGACAAAACAATTAAAATGTTCTCTGAAGTTCTTAATAATTCAAATACAATTATTTGGAATGGACCTCTTGGAGTTTTTGAGATGGATAATTTTGCAAAAGGAACTAATTCAATTGCGATTTGCATAGCAGAAAATAAAGATGCTGTATCTATTATTGGTGGGGGAGATAGTGCTGCAGCAGTTGATAAAATAGGTCTTTCCGACAAAATAACTCACATATCCACCGGTGGTGGCGCTTCTTTGGAATTTTTAGAAGGAAAAGTTCTGCCTGGTATTGAGGCAGTAGATAATAAATAAAGGGGTTATAATATGAAAAAGACATTAGTAGCTGGCAACTGGAAAATGAATAATGATGTTGAAGAAAGTCTAAAGCTCGCAGAGAGTTTAAAATCTATGTCAAAAGATTTTGATGAAAATGTTGATGTTTTAATATGTCCTTCATTCGTTGCTCTTTACTCAGTTAAGCAAGTATTGCATGATTCCTCCATTAAAATTGGAGCTCAGAACATGCATTTTGAAGACCACGGTGCTTTTACTGGAGAAATTTCACCATCTATGCTGAAAAGTATTGGTGTTGATTATGTTATAATAGGTCATTCTGAAAGAAGACAATACTTTAATGAAACGGATGAAACAGTGAATAAAAAATTGAAATCAGCCTTGAAATACGGTTTAAATCCAGTACTTTGCGTTGGAGAAACTTTGGAACAAAGAGAAAGCGGAAATGAAAAAAATACTGTAAAAAGCCAAATTTGTAGAGCCTTTAACGATATAAAATATATAGATGCTGAAAAAATTGTTGTTGCTTATGAGCCAATATGGGCAATTGGAACAGGGAAAATAGCAACGAGTGA
>JBGUET010000340.1:0-2976 GCA_041821225.1 Sedimentibacter sp. | reverse complement strand
AATTGAATTGAATAATTTTTAATTGCTAATTATTCTCAAGAAAGAAAGGTAGTGGTGTTAGGGTTGGAAAAGAAACTGGCATTGTATGGATTCAATAATCTTACTAAATCTCTTAGCTTTAACATTTATGATGTTTGTTATGCCAAAAGCGAAAGGGAACAAAAGGAATACATCGAATATATTGATGAACAGTACAATTCGGAAAGGCTTACAAATATATTGTGCAAAGTAACGGAGGTTATTGGAGCAAGCATTCTTAATATCTCAAAGCAAGATTATGACCCTCAAGGTGCTTCGGTAAATATTCTAATAGCTGAATGTCCTGTGACCCCAGAAGAAATTGATGGTTCGTGTAATCAGGGAAATTTCACTTGCAACAAAACATTGCAGCATGAAATGATTCATGCTCACTTAGATAAAAGTCATGTTACTGTTCACTCATATCCTGAGTATCACCCAGAAAATGCAATTCCTACGTTTCGTGTTGATATTGATGTTTCTACCTGTGGGCAGATTTCACCTTTAAATGCTTTAGATTATCTCATTGGTAGTTTTGATTCGGATATTATAACAATTGATTATCGTGTACGAGGTTTTACAAGAGATGTTAAGGGGAAAAAATGCTTTATAGACCACGATATTAAATCTATTCAAGATTATATAAACAAACAAACACTGCATAAATATGATGCTATTGATGTGAATGTTTTTCAGTCAAATACATTTCATACAAAAATGTTAATAAAAGATATAGACCTTCAAAACTATCTTTTTAAAAAAGACGTAAATGAATTGTCTCCTAAGAAAAGACTAGAAATTTCTGACAGTCTAAGAAAAGAAATGATTGAAATTTTTAGTGGAATGAATATATTTCAGGAGGATAGATAGATGGAATTATGGTTTACAGAAGAACATACAAGAGATGTAAGATTTTCTATAAGAGTTGATGAACAGCTTGCAAGTGCTAAAAGTGATTTTCAAAAAATAGATGTTTTTCAAACACCTGAATTTGGAAAAGTATTAGTGATAGACGGATATATTATGCTAACTGAAAAAGATGAATTTATATATCATGAGATGATCACACATGTACCTATGTCGGTAAATCCTAATATAAAAAAAATATTAGTTATTGGCGCAGGAGACGGGGGTACGGTCAGGGAGCTTACACGATATGATTCTGTTGAGAAGATAGATATGGTTGAAATAGACAAAATGGTTGTAGACATATGCCTAGATTATATTCCTCAAACTGCGTCAAAATTAAATGATAAAAGAGTAAATCTGTTTTTTGAAGACGGCTTAAAATTTGTGCGCACAAAAGAAAATGAATATGATTTGATTATAGTTGATTCCACTGACCCAGTAGGCCCTGGAATGGAGCTTTTTACTATAGACTTTTATGAAAATTGTTTTAGAGCATTAAAAAAAGACGGAATTTTAGTAAACCAACATGAAAGCCCATATTATGAAAGAGAAGCTAAAGCCATGGAAGTGGCTCATAAAAAAATAAAGGCAGTGTTTCCGGTTGCGAGGGTATACCAGGCACACATTCCTACTTATGGTTCAGGACATTGGCTTTTTGGATTTGCTTCTAAAAAGTATGATCCTATTGAAGACTTAAACGAAGAACAATGGAATTCGCTTGGCATAAAAACTAAATATTATAATACGGAGCTTCATAAGGGGGCTTTTGCAATACCAAACTATGTTAAGGAAAGGCTATACAACAAATAGAATTTGAAAATTACTAACAGGGGAATAATATGAAGATAAAAAAAATCGCTTTAATTGGAATGGGAGCAGTTGGAACTGTATACGGAAGCATTTTGAACGACCGATACAGTGAAGATTTTGCTGTTATTACAGGAAAATCTAGAAAAGAAAAATTGCAAAATCATGGGTTTACTTTAAATGGTAAAACTTTTCATCCCAATATTTTTTGTGAAAATGATAATAATGTAAAATTTGATTTGATATTTTTTTGTGTAAAAAATTATCAGCTTGAAGAAGCAATAGAGGATGTTAAGAGCTTTGTTGATGAAAATACAATTCTTATTTCTCTTTTAAATGGAGTTACTGCAAGGGAGAGAATAACAGCAGCTTACCCCAACAACCCAGTGCTCTATGGGCTAGTCACGAAAATAAATGCTGAAAGAACAGAAAATGGCGTAATTAACACAGAGAATGGAGAAATACATTTTGGTCAGGCAGATAACACCGCTATTTCTCCAGCAGTTGAAGCAGTATTGGAATGTTTTAACGAAGCAGGAATTAAAAATATAGTTTTTCCAAATATGATTCGCATGACTTGGATGAAATTTATGTTAAATGTGGGAGTAAATCAAGTATCTGCGGTTACTGGAGCATCTTATGGGAAAGTAACTAGCATTAATTCTAATCTTACATTGTTTAGGGAAGCAATGATCGAAGTGCTGGCAATTGCTAAAGCTTCTAACATTGATTTAAGACAAGAAGATATAGAGGGTTTTGTTACTAGCATTGGCAGCTTTTCGCCTAATGGAAGGACATCCATGCTTCAGGATATTCAAGCAAAACGACAAACTGAGGTTGATTATTTTGCTGGAACTGTTGTAGAAATGGGTAAAACGCTTAACATTCCAACACCTGTAAACCATGTTTTATACTGTGTTATCAAATCATTAGAACAATTATATTAATGTATCTCACGGTGTATTCAAATAAATAAAAAAATGTTGTTGAATATGTAGTGCCTAAAAATTAATCTATATTGACAAATGTATAAAATAGAAGTAAAATACAAAATGTGAATTTTGTTGTCATTTGAAAAGCTATGTTAATAGTATAACAATTTTCTCGCCTTTTAAGCTTGACATGAAATGTATGTTTTAAAAATATATAGAAAAATGTAAATTAAATTAAAAAATTTAAATACAAATAGGAGGTGTATTATGGGTAGAATTGGAGCTACAGAGTTGGTATTGATTTTAGGTA
>JBGUET010000339.1:0-2993 GCA_041821225.1 Sedimentibacter sp. | reverse complement strand
CAGTACAGTGAAAATTTAAATGAGGATCAACTAAGTATCGTTGACGGAATGATAGACTGGGTTAGAGTAGTTGACAGAAATAATATGGTGCTCTATGCCAATAAAAAGATGAGGCAAGACCTAGGTGATATTGTTGGTAAGAGATGCTATGATGTTTTTTGCAGCAATAAAAAATGTGATAATTGTATTTCTAGCATAACATTAGAAAATGGCAGTGTAATGAAAAAAGAAGAGACGGTTGGCAACAATACATACATGGTTGTTTCCTCCCCTTTAAGAGATAAATCAGGGGAGATTACTGGTTCGGTGGAAGTGTTTAGGGATATTACAACTGAAATAAACCTTTCGAGAAAAGTTAGCGAAAAAAACGAAAAGATGAATGATGATATTAATTTTGCAAGACATATGCAAATGCGAATGCTTCCTCCTAAGGGCATGTACAATGGAATAAGTATTGATTATTTGTATATTCCTTCAGAACTTTTAAGTGGGGATTTCTTTGACGTATTTAAAATAGATGATGATAATACAGGTATTTATATATGCGATGTTGTTGGACACGGAGTTTCGGCTTCTCTTTTAACTATTTTTGTAAGGCAGTCACTTAGAACTATTGCCAGGGGCAATATACATATAAACAGCATTATGAAAGAACTTCACAGGACATTTTTAGCTTTAAATTTAGACTATGACAAATATTTTTCAGTATTTTTTGGAATATATAATAAAACAACGGGCAATTTCAATTATGTTAATGCAGGGCATAATTCTGAACCTATTTTATTAGGAAGTAATGAAACTATAAGCTTGCTTAAATCAAAAGGTTACCCAATTGCTAATATATTTGATAGTGTCAATTATGACGTAAGCACCATTAAATTAAATTTAGGGGACAGACTATTCTTTTATACCGATGGTATAACTGAAGCTAGCAATCAAGACGGTGTACAATACGGAGTTGAAAAGGTAATAAGCATTGTAGAGAAAGAGGGCGACATTTTAAAAAACATCAAATTGTCATTAGATGATTACTGTAAGATTCATAGGGATGATTATGCCATTTTAATGGCAGAAATAATATAGTTAAAAATGCGGGGGTTGTTATGAAAGATATATCACTTGATTTAAATGGAAGTATTGTTAATGAAGAAGAAATGAAAAACATTAAAGCAGAAATAATGAAAGCTCAAGAATTGCTTTTAGAAAAAAAGGGAATAAGCAGTGAATTTTCAGGCTGGATAGATTACATGAACTCTATGGATGAAAATGAATACAACCAAATAAAGTCATGTGGGAAATATATAAGAGAAAATTGTGAAGCTTTTATTCTTTTAGGAATTGGCGGATCATATTTAGGTGCTAGAGCAGCAATTGAAGCAATAAGAGGAGATTTTCACAACGAACTTTGCAGTCCAAAAGTTTATTATGCAGGTCAGAATTTAAGTGGTTCTTATTTGAAAAAATTGCTTCAAGTTGTTAAAGAAAAGGAAATTTGTGTAATAGTTATATCAAAATCAGGTACAACATTGGAAACAGCCTTATCTTTTAGAATTATAAGGGATATGATGGAAGAAAGGTACAAGGAAGAGTCCCAAAATCGCATTTTTGTTGTAACTGACAAGAGTAAGGGTGCTTTAAAAAGCATTTCGGATTTAAAGGGTTACAAGACGTTTGAAATACCAGATGACATAGGTGGAAGATATTCGGTGATTACACCAGTTGGGTTGCTTCCTATGGCAGCTGCTGGAATTGATTTAGATGAATTTGTAAATGGACTTAAGTCTGGAGAAAAAGAATATACAACAAGAAGTTTTGAACAAAATATATGCTGTCGTTACGCAGCAGCAAGAAATATTTTAAGTAGGAGAGGCAAAGAGGTTGAAGCTCTTGTTAGCTATGAACCTTCATGCATTTCAATTGCAGAATGGTGGAAGCAGTTATTTGGAGAAAGTGAAGGAAAACAAGGAAAGGGTATTTTCCCAGCGAGTCTTAACTTTACAACTGATTTGCATTCCATGGGACAATTTGTGCAGGAAGGTAGAAAAACAATTTTTGAAACAACAATGGTTATTGAAAGTAGTGGGGATGATATTGAAATTCCAACTGATAAAAATGATTTTGACAAATTGAACTACATTGCAGGCAATACATACAATTATATAAATAAAAAAGCATTTGAGGGCACTTTTTTGGCTCACAGTGAAGGTGATGTACCTGGCATAGTTATTAAAATACCAATGATGAATGAATTTTATCTTGGAAAACTTTTCTATTTTTTCATGATGACATGCGCAATAAGTGGGTATACTAATAATATAGACCCGTTTACACAGCCAGGGGTTGAGGCTTACAAAAGAAATATGTTTAAACTTTTAGGTAAGAAATAAAAACGAAAATTAGGATGCGTGTCACTGTGCGGGCCGAAAGGTATCGTTGAAATTTAATTATAAAGTGATGCAGCAATCCTCCAATAAAGAGGAGATAAGATGATAAAATTAGGAGAAATGCAGGAATTAGAGGTAGCAAAAGTAGTAGACTTTGGAGTGTATTTAATAAGTTCAGATGATGAAAAAGCAGAAGACAGAATATTGCTTCCAATCAAGCAAGTGCCTGAAAACATAAATATTGGGGACAAAATAAATGTATTTGTGTACAGAGATTCTAGTGATAGAATAATTGCAACTGTAAAAAGGCCAAAAATTGCAATAGGGGAAATTGCCTATTTAAAGGTTGTGGAAATAGCAAGAATTGGTGCTTTTATGAATTGGGGACTAGAAAAAGATTTGTTCCTGCCTTTTAAAGAGCAAGTTGATGAAATAAAAATTAACGGGGATTATTTAGTTGGAATTTATATCGACAAATCAGATAGGCTATGTGCTACTATGAACTTATTTAATGTTTTGCGTACTGATTCACCATACAAAGTTAATGATATGGTTACTGGAACAGTATTTAGCTTAAAAAGAGGCCTTGGAGCAATGGTAGCAGTGGAA
>JBGUET010000338.1:0-2999 GCA_041821225.1 Sedimentibacter sp. | reverse complement strand
GTAAAAAATTCGTTGGATTTGTAGCGGCCAATCAGCTTAAATACGTTTCGATTGAAGCTAGTAAGAAGCTAAAAGAAATCACTGGAGGAACATATGGCTTAGAAGTTGACAATGATGGCAAGTTTCTTATTAGGGATTATAAAAACGGAGGTGCTCAAAGAGATGCATCTACTCTTTCAGGTGGAGAAACATTTGTTGCATCCCTTGCTCTAGCTCTTGCATTGTCAACCCAGATACAGCTGAAAGGAACAGCATCTCTAGAATTATTTTTCTTAGATGAAGGGTTTGGAACGCTAGATGATAATTTGCTTGACGTGGTTATGGATTCTCTTGAAAGAATACACAACGATAAATTGGCTATAGGTATTATAAGCCATGTAGAATCCATTAAAAACAGAGTTCCAATAAAACTAATTGTAACACCTGCAGAGGCAGGACTTGGTGGAAGTAAGGTTAAAATTGAAAGAAGTTGATTTTAGCAATATTTAAGGGTGTGAATACTGATAATCTCTTATTGTGTATTTTTAAAAATGAGGATATACTAAAATTACAAAATGAATTATAGTTGAATAAATTTAAGTGAGGATAATTGCTATGATTAAATTTAGAAATGTAGCTACAGCTTTTTTAATGAATGATGATGATTTTTTATTGATGGAAAGGGCTAAAGATAACGACCTAATGCCAAATTTCTGGTATGGTGTAGGAGGACATCTTGAAAGAGAAGAGCTAAATAACCCTAGAGAGGCTTGTTTGAGAGAAATTTGCGAAGAAACAGGTTTGCAGGAAAAAGATATAGCAGATTTAAGTTTGAAATATGTGCTTATGAGAAGAAATGGTAATGAAACTGTATTAAATTATGTTTATTTTGGATATTCAAAATTGAGACAAGTAGTTGCAAATGATGAAGGTACACTGCATTGGATACCTAAAGAAGAAGTTTTGAAATATAATTTTGTTGATGCATTAACACTAACTTTAAAACACTATCTAGAATCTAAAGTTGGTTTAAATGATGTATTAGTTGGAGTAGTAAAAAAAGAGAATGGTATTTCTTCAATGAGTTGGAGCGCTTTGTGCAATATGGAATCTGCAGTTGGTCTAACATAATTGCGTTTTTAAACATTGTTTGAACGTATTGTTTATGGTGGTTTTATTAATCATAATTCATTTAACTAGAAAATATTATTTGATAAAATTAAGGAGCTGATAAAGTGTTTAGTGAATTAAAACAAATTTGGCAGACTTATGTAGACACGGATGTTGAGTCAAAGAATGTTAGACCTGATATATTAAATTCATGGAAGAGATGTAGAAAACTTGGTGTAGACCATCTGTCAGGCAAAGGTACTAGGGTGGCAGATAAAGACCTTATAGAAAGTGTATTAAAGAAAAAGGAACTTATTAATTTAGCTAGGCCAACAATGGAAAACGTTTACGAAATGGTCAAAAGCACAAATTATAGCGTAGTATTGACCGATGAAAAGGGAATTATAATTGATTTAATCATTAACAATGATATTGAGGATATTCATAATAATTTAAATTTCGTCAAGGGTTCTCTTTGGGATGAAAAAAGTGTAGGGACAAATGCTATAGGAACATGCCTAGCGGCTGACAAACCAATTCAGGTCATAGGCCCCGAGCATTACTGTGGGTATCATCACCAATGGACTTGTTCTGCAGCTCCCATACACAACAGCAAGGGTGAAATAATTGGTTCTTTTGATATTTCAGGGCGCGCAAAGGATGTGCAGACACATACATACGGCATTGCCGTATCAAGTGCCTATTGTATTGAAAAACAGCTTGTTATTTCTGAATCTTACCATCTTATGGATACAACATTTGACGCCATATTAAATGGTATTATGATAATTGACAATAATTTGAAAGTAATTAGAATAAATAATAAAATACAAGAAATTTTTCATATGGAGAAGAAAGATATCTTTAATATGGATATAAAGAAAATTTTTAAAGGCATAGATATTGAAAATAGTATTTTTGTTGATAAAAATAAAATGAGTTTTTCAGATATTACATTTTCCATAGATAATAAAAAAATCGAATGTTCTTTAAATATTTCTCCCATAATAGCTGGTGATATTGTGACAGGAGCTGTTCTTCTAATGAGAGAGGCAAAGCAGGTAAGAAAGGAAGTAAGTAAATTAGCTGGTTTCAATGCTAACTATACTTTTGACAGCATAATAACAACAGATATTAGAATGAAAGAACTTATAGACACCGCAAAAAAAATCTCCAAGACAAATTGTTCGGTTCTAATTGAAGGAGAAAGTGGCACAGGAAAGGAATTGTATGCTCAATCAATACATAATGAAAGCAATAGAAGCAAAGGGCCATTTATAGCGATTAATTGTTCTGCAATACCGAAAGAACTTTTCGAAAGTGAGCTTTTTGGGTTCGAGAGCGGCTCTTTTACAGGAGCAGCTAAGGGTGGAAGACCAGGAAAGTTTGAACTTGCTAATGGCGGTACTATATTTTTAGATGAAATAGGTGAAGTTCCATTAGAGGTGCAACCAAAACTATTGAGAGTTCTTGACAACAATAAAATTGTAAGAATAGGTTGTTCATATGAAAGAGATTTAGACGTGAGAATTATATCGGCTACTAACAGGGATTTAATAGAAGAAGTGTCGAAAGGGTCATTTAGGCAGGACCTGTATTTTAGGCTTAATGTGATTAACTTGAGAATACCTCCATTAAGAAAGAGGAAGGGTGATATAGTTGAACTTGCAAGATATTTTTTAAAATCTCTCAACGCAGAAAATGATGGAATTGAAAAGGAATTTAGCTCAGATTTTGAAGAAATCCTCAAAAATCATCATTGGTCAGGCAATGTTAGAGAGTTAAAAAATATAATTCAAAGAGCATATTATATGTCGGACAAGATGTTAATAAACAATGTTATATTCCCTAATGGAAATATAGAAATAAAAAAGGATGTAGAAAAAGCTAGCTGTACATTCAATTTAAAA
>JBGUET010000337.1:0-3007 GCA_041821225.1 Sedimentibacter sp. | reverse complement strand
CTTCAATTTTTAAATCGCTTGAAGTAACTTCTTTAGTTTCTTTTTTGCCAAAGATGGACAAAAGCGTTTTATTTGTACTATATACAGTATTATTTTCTTTGACTTTGACTAGATCACAACTTAATGCATTATAAAGCATCATAGAAATATCTTTTCTCGTTGCAAATTCAACAGAAGTATCAACATTTACAAACAAATTAAGTTCCTTAGCTTTTTCAAAGTAATTTGGTGGCCACTCTCCAGGCAATGATTCATCACTGTATCCTAGAAGTCTTATAATCATTGTGTATGCTTCCGCAAATTTAATAAATTTGTCAGGGGCATACGTAGACTCAGTAGTTCCTTTGACTATGTTAAGCACGTTGGCAAGTTCAACATAGCTTTCAGCCCAATGGCCCTTCATATCCGAATAAACCGAAGTCATATTTTGGGAATATTCATAGAATCCAGCTGCAACCGTAACTATTTTAGCCATTTCAGCACGAGTAACAATCTTATCTGGTTTAAATGTTCCATCAGGGTATCCTTGCATAATGCCATAACTTGATAGCACACCAACAGATTCCTCCAAATATGAATTTTGGCTTATATCAGGAAAGCTAGTTGCATACACATTGGAGGTTGCAGCTAGCATTAATATTAAAATTATTAACACAATTTTTTTCATTTTATCTCATCACCCATTTACTAATGAATTATACAATCAAATATGAAACACTAATATTTCAGTTGTTTCATATTATTATTATATTATAAAAATGATTGTATAGTATTACATTAACATTACAATGGTGCGAATTTTCCCTGATAACTTCCTCGTGTTTTTAGTTCCTTATCAATATCTGACAAAACTTTTAACTTGTTCAATGTCCATAGTGGTTGGATTAAATCTGATTTTTTTCCGTCACCAGTTATTCTGTGGATAACTATGTTTTCATCCAAAAGTTCTAAGGCATCACATATAATTTCAACATATTCTTTCTGTGAAAGAATTTTAAAGGGTGATTTACTGTAATAATCAGCTAAATCTGTATTCCTTAAGATATGGAGCATGTGAAGTTTTACTCCCCATACATTTTTATTAGATATGTATTGCACAGAGTCAAGCATTTGTTTTTTAGATTCTCCAGGAAGGCCTATGATTAAATGAACTACAGTCCTTATGTTTTTTTTGTTTAAAAGTTCTAAGCAATCATTAAAGCGATCTAGTTTGTATCCTCTTCTTATTAAATTAGAAGTATTATCGTTTATTGTTTGCAATCCTAATTCAACCCAAAGAAATGTTTTTGAGTTTAATTCAGCTAAAAGGTCTGCAATTTCCTCGCTTATGCAATCTGGCCTTGTTGCTATGGCAAGACCACGTATATTTTCACAGCTTAATGCCTCGTAGAATTTTTTCCTCAGGTTTTCAACAGTGTCATATGTATTAGTGTAATTTTGAAAATAAGCAATATAAGTATTGCTTTTCCATTTTCTTGACATTATTTGCTTTTGTTCATCAATTTGTTGAGAAATGGATTTGTTCTTATCTGAATTAAAATCACCAGATCCTCTTTCACTGCAGAAAATACAGCCTTTTTTCCCAATTGTTCCATCTCTATTTGGACAAGTAAAGCTTCCATCAATTGATAGTTTTATAGTTTTTTCTCGAAAAATTTTTTTTAATTCAAAATCTAAAGTATGATAATTTTTATCATTCCACATTATATTCACCACGTTTTCTATAAGTTGTGCACAGCCTAGCTAAATTGTACATAGTAGTTATACACAAATTTTAAGCCTTTTTTGCCACTTGTCAACAGTTTTATCCACAAATGTGCACATTTTTTAAAAAACGAGTAAAAACATACCTAGTGTTTTGTTTTTCAGCAGTTAATAATATTTTGAGTAATTTATTTTAAAAATAATAAAAATTGTGAATAATATTTATTGATATGTACATAACTATGTTTGATAATACTTTTTTATCTTCTTCCAAATCATGAAAGCATTCAACGATTAATTTGTTGGATGCTTTTATACTTATTATTATTATTGATATTTTGCTTGTTTGATATTAATGATTCTATTTCAATTTAATTTGCGATAATATTTGACGTAAAAAAGCATGTAAGTTATAATAATATTAAATAATGAATAGAGGGATGAAAATGGAGAAGAGATTATTAGGAAATACAGGAATGAATGTTTCAATAATTGGATGTGGTGGAATACCAATTCAAAGGGTAAATCAAGAAGAAGCAATAAATATTATATTAGAGTGTAAAAGCAACGGTATTAACTTTATTGATACGGCAAGAGGGTACACTGTAAGTGAACAATACATAGGAAATGCACTTAAAATTGCAGGAAGAGAAAACTTTTACATTGCTACTAAAGCAATGGGATATGATTATGAAACCATGAAATCAAGCATTGAAGAAAGCTTGAAAACCATGCAGTTAGATTATATAGATTTATACCAAATTCACAATGTAAGCAAAATTGAGCAGCTTGAAACAGTTCTTTCAGAAAATGGAGCCTTGAAAGCATTGATTGAGGCTAAAGAAAAAGGAATTATTAAACACATTGGAATAACTGGTCACATAAGAGAAATACTTATACAAGCAGTTGAACACGGAGGATTTGAAACAATACAATTTCCATTTAATCCAGTTGAATCTCAAGGAACAGACCTTTTTAATTTAGCTTTAGAAAAAGGAATGGGAACAATTGCTATGAAACCAATTGCTGGAGGAGCATTTACGAAAGGTGCCCTATCACTAAAATATATTGTCAATAGCAATTTAATCACAGTTGCCATACCTGGAATGGATTCTGTAAGCCAGGTTGTAGAAAATTCTGCAGTTGGAAATAATATAGTGGATTTGACTGAAGAAGAGAAAGAAGAAATTAGCAAAGAAGTTAAAAGTCTTGGAAATGATTTTTGCAGAAGGTGTGGTTATTGCAAACCATGTCCAGAAGGTATTGACATACCTAGCGTTTTTATTTATGAAGGATATGTTAC
>JBGUET010000336.1:0-3008 GCA_041821225.1 Sedimentibacter sp. | reverse complement strand
CCCAATTTGTGTTGCGAGACTGCGATATAACCCTTGACGACAATCAATTAAATTGTAATAAAAAAATATTATATATTATGGAGGAGATAAAATGATTAAATTAACAATGCCTGATAACAGTGTAAGAGAATATGAAGATGGAATTGTAGCATTAGATGTTGCAAAGAGCATAAGTGATGGTTTTGCAAGAATCGTTGTAGGTGCTATTTACAATGGAGAAACTATTGGATTATTGAATGAAATAAAAAATGATGGAAGCATTAAATTCCTTAAGTTTGAAGATAAAGAAGGAAAGCATATTTTCTGGCATACATCATCACACATTATGGCACATGCTATTAAAAAACTATGGCCTGATGCAAAGCTTGCCATAGGGCCAGCAATTGACAACGGATTTTATTATGATATTGACATGGAATACAGGTTAGTTCAAGAGGATTTCGAAAAAATCGAAGCTGAAATGAAGAAAATAGCAAAAGAAGGCCTTACACTTGAACGTTTTGAACTTCCAAGAGACGAAGCAATAAAATTCATGGAAGAAAAGCAGGAACCATACAAGGTTGAATTAATTCAAGATTTACCTGAAGATGCTGTTATATCTTTTTATAAACAAGGAGATTTTATTGACCTTTGCGCGGGACCTCATCTTGAATCAACGAAAAAACCAAAGGCCGTAAAATTGCTAAGTATTGCAGGTGCATATTGGAGGGGCAGTGAAAAAAATAAAATGCTCCAAAGAATATATGGAATAACTTTTGAAAAAGCTAAAGATTTAGAAGAATATATTAAATTAATGGAAGAAGCTAAAAAGCGTGACCACAGAAAATTGGGAAAAGAATTGGATTTGTTTTTCATGTCTGATGAAGGCCCTGGATTTCCTTTCTTCTTGCCAAAAGGTGTAGAAGTTAAAAATGAATTAATGAGATTCTGGAGAGAAATGCATAAAAAAGCTGGGTATGTTGAAATAGAAACTCCTTTAATTTTAAATAGACATTTGTGGGAAACATCAGGTCACTGGTTTAATTACAAGGAAAATATGTATACAGTAGAAATAGATGAACAAGATTTTGCTATAAAGCCAATGAACTGTCCTGGTGGAATACTTGTGTATGCAAATAAAATGCATTCATATAAAGATTTCCCTATGAGAGTTGCTGAAGTGGGAAGAGTTCACAGACATGAACTTTCAGGAGCACTTCATGGACTTATGCGTGTAAGAGCATTTACTCAAGATGATGCTCATATATACATGCTACCAGAACAAATAAAGGATGAAATAAAAGGTGTTGTAAAACTAATAGATGAATTATATTCAGTATTTGGTTTTTCCTACAATGTTGAACTTTCAACTAGACCAGAGAAATTCATGGGAGAAATAAAAGACTGGGATGTAGCAGAATCTTCATTAAAGGCAGCTTTAGATGAAATGGAAGTAAAATATGTAATAAATGAAGGCGATGGTGCTTTCTACGGACCTAAAATAGATTTCCACTTAACCGACTGCATAGGAAGAACATGGCAATGTGGAACAATACAATTAGATTATCAGATGCCACAGCGATTTGAACTTGAATACACAGGAGCAGATGGACAAAAGCATAGGCCAATAATGATACACAGAACTGCATTTGGAAGCATTGAAAGATTTTTTGGAATACTTATTGAACAATTTGTAGGAGCATTCCCTACATGGCTTGCACCAGTTCAAGTTAAAGTACTTCCTATATCTGACAAATTCAATGATTATGCAGAACAAGTTAAAAAAGAGCTAGATGAAATGAATATAAGAGTTGAATTAGATACAAGAGCTGAAAAAATAGGATACAAAATAAGAGAAGCTCAAATGGAAAAAGTTCCTTTCATGTTCGTTGTAGGAGAAAAAGAAGTTGAAGGCAACACTGTTTCAGTGAGAGAAAGACAACAAGGGGACATGGGAAGCATGAAGATTGAAGATATAGGTAATATAATATTAAATAAAATTTTATCAAGAGAAAATGACTCACCTCAATTAATATAATTTGTTTTAATATCTAGATAATAAAAAAGATGCCTTAATATTTTAGGAGGTATCTTTTTTTATTGTTGTCAATTTGTCTGTAATTAGGTTATAATTATAATAAGTTATTTAAAAATAAAGTTTGCAAATATAATAGAAGAACAATAATATTATTTCATCAGGAGGCAATAATGAGCAATGTATACTCAGGAGATGTACAGTATCACATTAATATGAAAGATGGTGATGTTGGAAAGTATGTAATTTTACCAGGAGATCCAAAAAGATGTGCAAAAATTGCTGAACACTTTGACAATGCGGTATTAATAGCAGACCATAGAGAATTTGTCACATATACAGGTTATTTAGACAATGAGAGGGTAAGCGTTACTTCTACAGGAATTGGAGGACCTTCTGCAGCTATTGCATTAGAAGAACTTGCCAATATAGGAGCTGATACTTTCATACGTGTTGGAACAAGTGGTGGTATGGATATAAATGTAATGGGAGGGGATTTAGTTATTGCATCAGGAGCCATTAGAATGGAAGGAACAGGTAGGGAATATGCACCAATGGAATTTCCTGCAGTTGCAAATTATGATGTGATGAATGCACTTGTAAAAGCTTCAAAGGATTTGAATAAGAAATACCATGTTGGAATAGTAGAATGTAAGGATTCTTTTTATGGGCAGCATGAGCCTCAAACAAAACCTGTAGGCTACGAATTAATGAACAAATGGGATGCATGGTTAAAGCTAGGTGCCTTAGCTTCAGAAATGGAGTCTGCTGCTTTATTTATTGTGGGAGCATATAGGAAAGTAAGGGTGGGGGCAATATTAAACGTTGTTGCAAATCAAGAAAGAAGAAAACTTGGGATGAACGACCCTCAGGAACATGATACTGAAGCAGCTATAGTGACTGCAGTTGAAGCAATAAGAAATTTAATAAAAGAAGATAAAAACCGTTAGTATAAATAAATGTAAATTTTTAAAAAAAATAAAAAGATTTGAAC
>JBGUET010000335.1:0-3019 GCA_041821225.1 Sedimentibacter sp. | reverse complement strand
ATTATCACTTATGTATATTATGTGCTAAAATATTATGAGCATTTAAAATAAGACTATTCGAAGGAGGTGAAGATTTTGGCAAATATTAAATCTGCAAAAAAAAGAATTTTAATTATAAACAAAAAAACTGAAGTAAACAAAAGCAGAAAGTCTGAAATCAAAACATATATTAAGAAATTTGAAGTAGCAATGGCTGAAGGTAACCTTGAACAAGCTAAAGAATACTTAACAATATGTGAGAAAAAATTATATCAAGCAGCTGCAAAGAATTCAATTCATAAGAATGCCGCAGCAAGAAAAGTAAGCAGAATGACACTTCAATTTAATAAAGTAGCATAATTTAAAAAGACCTAATGGTCTTTTTTAATTTACGCTACTTTTTGTTTTTTTACTTTATTATTCCGTTAGTAATTATTTCAAGGCCAATTCTACTATCCAACTCACCTGTCTTAATTTTTTTATCTATTTCAAGAAATTTTTCCATGTAAATCTCAATTTGCTTTATATTTAAATTTTTTGCTTGTTTTGACAATTTTGTTGCAATAAAATTTTTCAACTTCATGGTAGTCATAATTTCATTAAATGTATAACCGTTTTTTTGCAAAACCACATAATGATAAATCATTCTATACTGACGTGCTATCATATGTATTATAAATTGCTCAGAAGTATTATTTAAAAGCATTTCCTCTAAAATATCAAAAGCTCTTTTTTTATTGCCTTCACATATAAAATCCACAAGTTTAAAAATATTGCTTTCAACAGATTTAATCATAAGCTTATCGATGTCATCCATGGAAATATTTTTAGCATCTTTGTTATATGAAGCTATTTTATCTATTTCATTATTTACATGGTACAGACTAACTGTACTTTCATATTCCAAATAACCACAGTTGTTTGCCATGTAATCTGCTTCCTTAATACTTATAGTTAAATTGTATTTTTTAAACATATTTACAATGTATTTTGTAAGTTCGGTTTCATTTAATTTATTGACTTCAATAGCCTTGTCTTTTAATTTTTTTACTATTTTTTTTCTTAAATCCGGCTTGCCTCCTTTAATAAGAAATATAGTAATGCAGCTGTCAAAGTCATTGTCAATAAAACTCAGCAATTGTTCTTCTTCTTTTTTACCCAAGCTTCCAGAAGACGTTAAAAATCCAGCATCCCTCACAACGCAAAGTTTCTTTTGAGACATAAAAGGAAATGTAGTTACAAATTCATAGAATTCTACAAAGCTGTTTTCTATCTTTTCAAATTCCGTGTAATTCATGCTTTCATAATTTTCTTCAACGTATTTATGCTTTGTAAGTTTTACAGCCTCATCTATGAAGTATTCTTCCGTACCATAAAGAACTAAACAATTTGGAACATTCATTTTATCAATTAAATCGGTTATTGTTTTGTAGCTCATAACACTCCTCTTTTTTATATCCCATTATCCATACAAGCAAAATACAAAATATGAAAAACTTGGGGAATATCCATACAAAATAAAGTTCATAATAATTGTCAGAATTTTCATTTGTGTATGTATTATAATATAATTTGTCGTTCTTTAAAATAAAATTTATTTCTCCTTGTTCAAAGGTTGAAAGCAATGTGGTGTTATATGCCTCATACCTTGACAGCACTTGTTGTGAGGGTATCCCATAATTGTTTTTACCATAACTTAAAACAGCAATTTTGGGTTTAACAGCCTCTACAAAAGTAGTTGACGAAGAAGTTTTACTTCCATGATGAGGTACAATTAATATATCCGACTTTCTAATGTCCTGAAAAATTAAGTTTTCAACTTCTTCTTCAATATCACCTGGGAGCAAAATACTTTGGTTTTTATAATTAATCAGCAATACCAGAGAGCTATTGTTTTTTTCAGATGCAATGTAATTTTCATCAGGCCATAGTACATTAATACTAAAAATATCATCAATTCTCACATGACCATATTTTTTAATTTCAGTAATTTCATTAGCTATTTCAGTGTTTTTTGAAGATGAAAATATGTTTTTAACATTAATATGACTTTGCAAAAGTTCAGTTAACCCTGAATAATGGTCAGTGTCCCAATGACTTATAAACACTATATCTTCCTGAAAGATCCCCTGTTTTGTCAAATAAGGAACAACTGTGTATTTCCCAAAATTATTGCTGCTAGAACTTCCACAGTCTATTATTATGTCCGTGCTTTTATACTTAATTGTAGTAAATAATCCTTGACCAGCATCTACAACACTAAAATACAAACTATCATCTAATAGTGGAAAGGCAACATAGGTAACAACATAAAAGCAAATTAAAGTCACCAACCCATATTTTTTCAAACAAGATGTTTTATTTTTATATAAGTATAGCATAAAAAATAAAAAAATGTAAAAAAATATGATACTACATATTGTCATTGTTTCAACGGTTAAACCATTAAAAGCAAATTTGTCAGAAAAGTATACAATGTATCTTAAACTAGTCAAGATGTAATTGAAAATTTTCATTGGAATTATTAAAAGCACTGAAAACAAACCATTTAAAATCAATAATAAAAAACCATAAACAAGAATTACAATAAATATAGGAATGAGCACCAGATTATAAAGCACTCCCATTAAAGGTATATAATTAAAATAATATGCAATTACAGGCAACGTAAATATTTGTAGGAACAAGTACATATAAATGCTTCTTATTAATGAATTCTTTGTCATAATATTTTTTGCTATGTATTTATTATAAATAATTAAACTTAATGCCGCAGAAAATGACAATAAAAATCCGGCGTCAAAAATCCAGTATGGGTTGTAAATAGTCAGTACTATGGCTGCTAATCCTATGGCATTCAAAGAACTGTATTTTCTATACAAAACTTCCGAACCAAACAAAAGTGTAAACATAACTAAAGTTCTTAAAACTGACAACGGAAATCCTATTAAAAAACCATAAAACCAAATCAAACTCCAAGCAACTATCCAACTTAACCGTTTACCTAATCCAGCAAATCTAAATACTATAAGCAAGAATC
>JBGUET010000334.1:0-3029 GCA_041821225.1 Sedimentibacter sp. | reverse complement strand
GCTTTCATACTTTTGTATTAAACGAATATTAACACCGCTTATTTCAGCAAGCTTAGACTGCGCATACCCTTTGTTTTTTCTAATTTTAGACAAATTGTTCAGTTTAGCTAATTCCTCAGATTTTAACTTAGTAAATATTATTGTTGGAAACAAATATGTTGATGAAGGATTTTTTAGCGTTCCTTTTTCATAATCTTTTGTAACTTTATAATTAGAATTTGCTTCAAGAAAAGCATCGATTATCTCTGGCGTCTCCCCTATCAAAATGTCGTTATAGCCAAGTTCTTTTGCAGTTTCAAAAAGATTAATTGTGGTATTTCCTTCTGTTTTTTCTGATAATTTACTAATTATTTTCATTTTTCTAGTTTGCATTTTGTCTCCAGAAATTTATTATTTTCAGCCAAATGTTGACCATTTATTTAGCAAATAACAGTATAACACTTATGTATGCAAATATGAACATAAAATTTAAATTCAGTAAAATTTCGTATTAAAAAAATCCCACTTATTAGATTTTAAGCGATACCATATAGTCATCGAAAGAAAAGTGACCACCTAGAATTGTTATTTGATTACAACATTCTTACTTTTTTGCAATCCATTCTGCATCTTCTCTTATTATTGGCCTTATGCCGTATTTTTCATCAAATTCCTTCAATATATTTTCTCTAGTTTCTTTTGATGTTTTTATTTTAGAAATTAAATCTTCATGAATACCATAGGTAAATGGGCAGTTAGCTATGCATATACCACAGTCTGTTCCCAGACTTCTCCATCTCCTGTAACATTCCTCAGGTTTAATTTTCCACCTTAATACACCATCTTTCTCTTCCATTTCTGTTTTTGATATGGCTTTTCCAGGACATGTTCTTGCGCATCTGCCGCAGTCTGTACAAAATTCTTTTACTCCAAAATCTTCTCTTAAATCACATACAAGTGGCATATCAGTAGTAACCACTCCTAATCTCACACATGCTCCATATTCCTTAGTAATAATTAATCCATTTCTGCCAAACTCTCCTAAACCAGCATCCATTGCAACTAAAGGAGCAACCAATAAGTAATTACCATCCATATGATTTCTTGTTTCATAACCCAGTTCTCTTATGTAATAGGAAAGAATCATTCCTATAGTTGCAGCTTCTACATAACCTTTTACAACGCCTATTCCCTCAGAAAGTTTTGGTGCCCGCATAATCATTTCTGTATCCATTGCAACAGCAAACACTATTCCGTATTTATGCTTTTTATTGATTTCTTCCCCATAATTTTCTTCATGTCTACCCCTGTGGGAATAGTAATGGTAATCTTTCATTTCTGTAATACCAACTAATTTCGCATTATAAAATTTTGCTAATCCTTTGATTTTTTCTGTCATAGCAACAGGATCTATCTCAACTTTATTTTCAGAAACCTTACCCTCGGCAAAAGCACTTATATCACTTAAATACTTAAAGGTAGAATCTATAATTGGGGAATTAATTTTATTAAACATTACAGAGCCTTCCCCGCCCATGGTTGGCAAACTTCTCAATGAATCATCCATTTCTTTAAGATGGGGATTTTTGCTGTAATAATCATTGTATATTTCACTTTCTTCTTTGTAATTCATTCTTGCAAACATTATGTCTCTTTCATCATACTTATTCATACATATCTCCATTTGTAATTTAAAATTTATCCCATTCAGTTTTTTTGCATATTTCTTAAATACTCACTACTCTTCTTTCACTATCTCTATTCCACAGGGATTTCCTGTTCCATAAAATAATATTTCACTGGAGTTTTTTATTAGCTTAATGTTCACAACTCCGTTTAACCCTTCTTTAATAGTGCGATTCATATTTCCATCCTTTGGAGCCTTCAACATTCCACCCTCAGAAAGCCTTGCACTCAGTTCAAGTTTAAGATTGCCTTTAACCATTGTAGCTTCAAGAAGTTCTTCATTATAATCAATATTCAGCAACTTGCTATTATTATAACTTGCAAATCTGTATTCTTTCCCATCACAATATAAATTGCATATAAATCCTTTAAATGATGTTCCAAGAAATGGAATATTGGCTATAGAACACATAATACTAGCATCCGAATTATTAAAATTATTGGACTGAACCCATACATACTCTTTTGGGAAAGAGGTTCCCCAATCCTTCTCTATATATCCTTTACCCTCATTAAAATTCAACATTTCTTCATTAAGCAATAAAGTTCCTTCAAGACCATGGCTCATGCTGACTATGCCGTGATAACATTCCATTATTGGCAAATAGGCATAATAACCCATAATATTAGGAAATACCGGATTTGTCTTTATTGCTGTAAAATTGGAAAAAGTGATTTTCCCAGATAATGAATACTCTTCATCTATGAGTTCTAATTCTATTTCATCTCTTTTAAATATATTTTTACCTATTTTTAAACTAAATGGCTCATCAGTATATTTGAAATCCTCAATTGAAAATCTATGGTAATGTGTTGTAAGCCTTGTGTTTCCTTGAACATTTCTGTTAATTATTGTTTGAATAAATGCGTGTGAATCATTTATATCTTTAGAAACCCCAGGAATTATACTGATGGTGCTCTTCAAATCTGTTGATACTTGTTTAAAATACCATCCTTCAAAATATCGCCTACTTTTCTTTCTTCCCTGAAATATGATTGGTTCATTTATATACTTTAAAAACATGTATTCCTCCAAGTTATCACAATTAATATTATTTCTCTGATTTTAAAACAAGCATTGTGCATTTGATTTGTTAGTTGCTGTCCTTCAATGATCAGTGGGGTTTTTTTTCATAGCCTGCTTTAACAATTTTTCAATTTCCACTCCTTCAGCAATTAAGCCCATCCCCATACTTTTTGCCAGCACAATTATTGCATTTATAATAGCTTCATCTTTTTTGTCCACACCAATTCCTTGAACAAATGGCATAGCTATTTTAATTCTGTCTGCAGGTATATTTTTAAGATGGCTCAAAGAAGAATACTCAGTTCACAAGATTTTTATCATCAAATTGTTTTACTGA
>JBGUET010000333.1:0-3037 GCA_041821225.1 Sedimentibacter sp. | reverse complement strand
AATTGAAAAGCTCCTTCCACAGAATCTGGATTTGCATAATTATCTATGAGAGAAAGAAGCAATTCATTGCTTTCGCTTACAACTGTTACGAATGATACAATCTCTGTTTTTCCTGGCTCAATTTTCACTTTTACCCGTATACTCATTGCTGGATCTAGCACAGACCCCGCAGTATTTGAAAGAGGTTTGCCATTGGCAATTGCAACTGGAGCCTTAACATTATGGTCCCTGCCAACAAACTGCATCCTGTCTGTTTCATACTCTGAGTTTTCAAGCTCTTCACCTTCAATAACTGCTGTGTTACCAATCCATATACTTTTATCCGTTTCGGACCTTGGGCGTCTGTTTGCAATTATACATTTCTTTTCTGGTAGAAACTGAGTTTCTACAAAAAGATTGCCGAATGCCGGATGTGCTACATCAGCAGCCTGAACTGCTAATACAACTTCAAAATAACTTGTTACTTCTATAACGCACGGCTTATCTCCAAAGTTTTTCAGCGTAAGTCTTCGAATTTCAACATTGTTTCCAGATGCTACTACCACTTCTGTCTTTGTTTCAATCTGTCCATCAAAACGAATAAAAGTTGCTTTACCGCCTGTAAAAATTACCTCATATTTATCTGGCATTATATTCATAGGCGCATATGTAGCCGACCAAATATAATTAGTGTCAACATTTCGCAAGTAAAAAAACATCCCATACGGATTCAGTGTACTATCTTCTCTCCACCTAGTAACAGCTATTGTTTTATTTTTACTGTATCCTGTACCTTTATCTGTAATCATGACGGAATAATTGCCGTTAGATAAAATGTGTACCTTTGGCAATATAGGATCAGGCTCACTAAATCTTCGCAAAGGATTCTTCGTATTAAATACAATTCCCTTGAACCGTACAACTTTTTCCTTATTTTCCTTTGTTATTACAAGGTTTGTCGGAACTTTTTCTTGAAGTAGAAGCCTAGCTGCATTCATTTCAGGATCGGCAAAAAAGCGCCTTTGCATAATGTTTTTATTTATATAATTGTTCAGTGCAAGCAAGCTCATACCTTGGTGATGTGCCATGAAGCTTTTTACGATAGACCGTTTAGCTTCAAAGAGAAGCCTTTCTGGGGTATAATCAACAGCTTCATAGAATCCATAAGGACCTTCTAAACCTTCTGCCTTTAACAGTTCAATATTCTCCATAGCTCCCTCAGGATCAACTAAAAGAGCAAGAAACGTAGCGTATGGTGCTACCACAGCATCTTCAATCAAGCCCCTCTTTAATCCCAGCCAAGGCACACCAATAGCCTTGTATTGATATTCAAGATTTTTATCCACTGAATTGTACCCAGATTCTGAAGAACCCCATGGCATGTCCCTTTGCCTGCCATATTTTTCTTGACTTTTAACAACAAACGAATATGTTTCATCCAACAATGTATTTTTATAACTTCTCATGATCAGAAGAGGCATAAGGTATTCAAACATGGTACCTGTCCATGAAACAAGCCCTTTAAAACGGTCTACAACCGTTAATACTCTGCTCATCTTAAACCAATGTGTTGATGAAATTTCTCCTCTAGCTATGCATATATAGCTAGTCTGTCTTGCCTCTGAAGCGAGCAAATCATAAAATGAATTATTCAGCTTATTTTCCTCAATGTCGTATCCTATAGAGAACAATTGCTTCTTTTTATCAAACAGAGGCAGAAATTTCATTGCATCCAACAACATATTGATTCTCTCAATCAAAATGTTGTATCTCCCAATAAACTGTTTTACTGTTTCAGCGGATTTTTTCAGTGTTTTTTTAAATTCATAAAGCCAAATCAATCCATCCTCATAGTTTTCTGTCCCAGTCTTTTGAACTATTTCAATCAATTCATCTGCTTTGTTAGATGCTGTGTCATATACATGGGGTAAATCTTGCAAATCCGTATTTTTTCTAAGCATAATTATAATTTCATCGGCTTTTGCAACAATTTCTTCATTGCTATTCTTGCTAACAAGTTCCTGAGGAATTTTTTCCAATAAATCAATAACTGGCAAAAGCTCTGTAATTTCAATTTTAAACATTTGAATCATATGAACAATTTTAACCTTCCAAACTGATTCTTCCATATTGTCAAATATATTGCCCATCATAAGTTCATTCAACAATTGATTCCAAATAATCAAATCTGTTTCTTCTTTATCCTGGAATTCATGGTTAGAAATTATAGTATCATAAGCTAAAATACCTTCTTTTTCTCCACAATACAGAGTATCCCTAATTCCATTTATAAATTCATAGTCAATTAGAGGACTGCAAAAATATTCTTTCAAACCTTGCACCAAAGTAATTAGGTAACCTGCAAGATTTCCACTGTCCACAGTTGATATATATCCAGGTTCCAGGGGATTTAAAGTGCGAGTATCATACCAGTTATATAAATGGCCATTCCATTTTTTCAATCCTTCTATTGTAGATACTGCTTTATCAACTAATTCCATCATTTCATAAGTACCTATGTATCCAAAGTCTCTTGCTGTTAAAACTGCTAGCAGTCCAAATCCTATATTTGTAGGAGATGTTCTGTTTGCAACACCTTTTGGGGAATCTGGTTGATAATTGTCTGGAGCAAGATAATTGTTATCGATATTAGAAAATTCTTCGAAATAGCGCCATGTTTTCCTTGCAATTCTTCTTAATTCATTCAGTTCTTCCTCTGAAGCCTTAGGCACTGACTCCTTTTGGTCTTTACTGACTAAGTAGGCTATAAATGGTGAACTTATCCATAAGGCGAAGAAAAACAAGCTTATAATTATTGCTTCTTTTTTAAAAGCGATTGCAAGAACCAAAGGAATTGGTGCTGCTATTATAGTAACAACCATCTTTTTTAAATAACTTTTTAGAGAATTTTCCTGTGATTTCTCAACTGCTTCTGATGTTACCCATTCAAGCAGATTTTTTTTAGTAATAAATACCCTGACCAATGTGACCATAATTGCATTCAACATAGACCATGCCCGGTAAGGTAGAAATATTAAATTTAGCACGCTCTGAAAAA
>JBGUET010000332.1:0-3051 GCA_041821225.1 Sedimentibacter sp. | reverse complement strand
TGGCTGAAATATCAAAAGGGAAGCTAGATTTAAGCATTAAAACGTCGATTGGTAACATAGAAATATCAAATAAAGCTCTGGAAAAAATATCAGATCAAACAGATGGAAGTAATGTTGAAATAATAATGGATAAAGTGGATAAACAAAAACTTGCACCAAAACAAAAATCAACAGTAGGCGATGATGTGGTATATGATATAAGCATAATGAGCAAGGAAAAATTAATATCATCCTTTGGAGGACAAGAAATAACTATATCACTGCCATATACCTTAAAAGAAGGGCAGATAAAAGATAAAGTATCTACATGGTATTTAAATGATAATGGAGAGCTTGAGAAAATTCAGTGCAAATATGATGAAGCAACAGGTCTTGCTACATTTGCAACAAATCATTTATCATACTATATAGTTGGATATGACAATAGCATAATCTTTAATGATGTAAATGAAGATGACTGGTTTTATGACAGTGTTATGTATGCAGTACAAAAAGGATTGTTTACTGGAACAAGTGATATAACCTTCAGTCCAAATTCGCCAATGACAAGATCAATGCTTGTTACAGTTATTCACAGACTTGGAGAGGCGCCGATAAGTACAGCTATAAATCCTTTTACTGATGTTAAAGACAGCGATTGGTATATGCAAGCTGTTAAATGGTCATTAGAAAATGACTTGGTTAAAGGCGTAACTTCAACTGAATTTAAACCTCAGAACAATGTTACAAGGGAACAGCTAGCGGTAATGCTGTATAGATTTGCTAAGATAAATGGATTGAATACTGAAATTAAGGGAAATATTGAAACTTTTGCTGATAAGCAAAATGTAAGCAGTTGGGCGTATGAATCCATGACATGGGCTGTTGATAATGGATTGATATCAGGCAAGGAAAACAATGTTCTTGATCCTTCCGGTAATGCTACGAGAGCAGAAGCAGCAACAATATTGCACCGATTTAATGAAAAATTGAAATATAAAGCTAATTAAAAATATTTATATAACCAATATTGCAACGGTACAGATAAATCTGTAGAAATAGAAAATAAAAAATTAGCATATGAGCGGATAGCTTCATGGATATCCGCTTTTGAAAAAATGGAGGTATTCATGAATAATAAGTTGAAAAAAATGACTGTATCTTTGTTGTTATTGTTAGTCATTCTGTTGAGCTGCATAAATCCAGCTTTAGCAGCAGTAGATGACAACAAGCTTAATGATGTAATTAACAATACAGCAGAGTATATTTACAGAACTGTTCAAAATCCTCAGGTTGGTTCCATAGGTGGAGAGTGGGCAGTATTAGGGCTTGCACGGTCGGGGTATGATGTTCCAAAAGAATACTATCAGAAATATTACGCTACAGTCGAAAGCTATGTTAAGTCTCTAAAAGGGAATTTGCATGATAAAAAATACACTGAATATTCTAGAATAATAGTAGCTCTATCATCTATAGGAAGAGACGCTTCAAATGTTGGAGGGTATAATTTATTAACAGCACTTGGTGACTACGATAAAACTATTTGGCAAGGTTTAAATGGTCCTATATGGGCATTAATTGCACTTGATTCTGGAAATTATAAAATGCCACAAAACCCAGAAGCAAAAACTCAGGCAACTCGTGATATGTATATTCAGCGCATACTCGATTGTCAGTTATCGGATGGCGGATGGTCATTATTTGGAGAGGCTTATGCTGAATCAGACGGTGACGGCATATCTGATCCAGACATAACCGGTATGGCTCTTCAAGCATTGGCAAAGTATCAGTATCGTGATGATGTTAAGAAAGCAACTGAAGAAGCCCTTGACTGCATGTCAGAGAAACAAAGTAAAAAGGGTGGATTTTCAAGTTGGGGTCAAGATAATTCTGAAAGTTGTGTACAGATGTTAGTTGCTCTGTGTGAACTGGGAATTCCTATTGATGATCCAAGGTTTGTAAAGGATGGAAATACTATGCTTGATAATCTTATGACATACTATTTAAAAGATAAAGGATTCTTACATACTGCAAGTGGCAGTGGCTCCAATATGATGGCAACTGAACAGGCTTTCTATGGTTTGGTTGCGGTAAAGCGAATAAAAGAAGGTAAAAACAGCCTTTATCGTATGGATGATTCGTTAAAAATTTCTGATCCCGTAACGGTTATCGTAGCAGGAAGTGGACTACATGAAAAAAATCCAGATGTTTCTTCTATGCCTATTACGTCACAAGGGCGCACATTTGATGATATATCGGGTATTAACGCACATAAGAATCAAAACGCTATTGAAGCTCTAGCATCTCGTAATATTATTAATGGAAAAACTGATAATTTATTTAAGCCTGATGCCACAATGACAAGGGCAGAATTTGCAACAATTATAGTACAGGGGTTGGGCTTAAAGACTGTTGCCAATGACAAATTTACTGATGTTTCTGCTTCTTCTTGGTACGCACCATATGTTGGTACGGCTAATATGTATGGTATTGTCAGTGGAATGTCTGATACTGAATTTAATCCTGAGGGTACTATAACAAAACAACAGGCAGCAGCGATGGTAGCTCGCGCAGCAAAGCTTTGCGGTATGGATACAGATATGGATAATGGAGAAATTAGAGATGTTTTGGCACAATTTGGTGATTATGTAAAATCTGATAACTGGGCTCGTCAATCCCTTGCATTTTGCTATAAACAGAATATTTTGGATCAATCGGAACTAGAAATAAAGCCTGAAGCTTTAGTCAGTCGTTGCGAAATAGCGCAGATGATTTTTAATATGTTAGGTTTGGCTAATCTTCTGTAATTCGTAAAGATTTAAATGGAGGGAATAAAATGAAATTTAAAATTACAAGAAACAAAGCAGTTGCCTTTTTAGTAATTGCTGTTGTTCTTGCCTCAGCATTTTGGTATGGGGGAGGAGCACCTGGACTTCAGGGATGGAACATCTCTTCGCCTTCTGATACACAAGAATCACAAAAATCACAAAAATCACAAGATGTTGCACAGGGTAGTGTGATTCTACCTTTGAATGATGAAAAACAGAATATAGAACAATACAATGAAGATAC
>JBGUET010000331.1:0-3065 GCA_041821225.1 Sedimentibacter sp. | reverse complement strand
TTTATATTTTTTTGCCACTTTTTTCGTTGTTTGGCGTCAACGACTCGCTTATCTTCCTTCTATACCCCCGTCGAAACCATTTACGCCCCCGTAATATAGAGTTTAAGAATAACCTCTACTATTATTCTAGAGAATTATTCTTAAACAAAGCTTAACCTTCAATTGATTTGATAATTTTACTGTATTTAAATAAATTTAATTATATCTAAGTTTTTATATTAATAAAAAGTCAATTTCTGCTTTTGCAATGCTTACTCGCACTAATTTTACTTTTACTAAATCTCCCATTTTAAATACTTTATGACTGCCTTTACCATATAATTCTCTTTTTTCAGCATCATAAATATAATAATCATCTACCAAGTTTGATATGTGCACAAGACCCTCAACTGAACTTTCAAGTTCAATAAACAAGCCAAAACTTGTTACTCCAGATATAACACCATCATATTCTTCACCAATTTTATCTGACATAAATTCAGCAATTTTTATTTTATCTGTATCTCTTTCCACTTCATCTGCAAGTCTTTCCATTTTGGATGATTGTTCTGCAACCATAGCAGTTCTTTCTGATAATTTATTTATGTCATTAACTGAAAATTTTCCTTTCAACTGTCCCTTTATAATGCGGTGAATCTGCAAATCAGGATACCTTCTTATTGGTGATGTAAAGTGACAATAATATTGTGCCGCTAAACCAAAATGAGGTGAACAATCTGGTGAATAAATAGCTTTTTTTAAAGATCTTAGCATCATGTTATTTATTACTGTTTCTTCTTTTGTATCCTTTATTTTTAATAAAAGCTGTTGCAGTTCTTTGGGATGAATATTATTGCTACCTTTCAATGTATACCCTAGGTTATGCACAAATTTGGTGAATTCAAGTATTTTTTCTTCGTCTGGTTCTTCATGTATTCTATATACAAATGGCATGTTCATCCAGTAATAATTCTCTGCAACTGTTTCATTGCAAAGCAACATGAATTCCTCTATCATTTTATTTGAAACTCGCCTCTCATACTTTATTACATCTATAGCTTTTCCTTTATCATCTGTAATTATTTTAGTTTCAGGAAATTCAAAGTCTATAGCTCCCCTTGTTTCTCTCTTTTTCCTTAAAATCAAGCTCAACTCTTCCATAGTGTTTAGCATTGGAAGTATTTCTTTGTATTTTTCACTCAAGTCTTCATCATTGTTTTCAAGTATATCTGAAACATCTGAGTAGGTCATTCGGTAATGGTTTTTAATTATACTTTCGAATATTTTATAATCCGTTACTTTTCCTTCACTATTTATGGTCATATCAACCGAAAGGGTAAGTTTATCTTCGTTTGGATTCAAACTACAAACTCCGTTTGACAATTCTTTTGGAAGCATTGGTATAACTCGGTCACTTATATAAATACTCGTTGCACGCTTCAATGCTTCTTTGTCTAATTTTCTGTCTTCTTTTACATAATGGGTTACATCTGCTATATGTACGCTAAGTTTATATTCCTTATCATTTATTTTTTCTGCATAAACCGCATCATCTAGGTCCTTTGCATCACTTCCATCAATTGTAATAATAGGCAATTCTCTCAAGTCTTTTCGGTGTTTGTATTCTTGTTCTGAAATACCTTCAGCTGATACTTTTATAGCTTCATTGATAACATCTTCTTCAAATACCTGTCTTACCTTTTTCGACAACAAAACCGCCTCAATGTGAGTTTTTGTGTCTTCTATGTCTCCAATTATTTCAATTATTTTTCCTTCAGGATTTTTTCTCTTGTCTGGCCATTCTGTTAATTCAACAATAACTTTACTGTTTGAAGTAGCATTTTTAGTGAATTCTTTTGGTACAAATATATCCTGAGCTATTTTCTTCTCATCGGGCACTACAAAGCCAAAATTTTTACTCTTTTGAAAAGTACCTATTATAGTAGAATTAACTCTTTCTAATATTCTTATTACTTTTCCCTCAGGACTTTTTACATCTTCAGAAACATTCATAGGTCTTACTATTACTTTGTCTCCATGCATTGCACCGTTCATATCAACTGGAGAAATGAATATATCCTTAATTTCTTTGTCATCTGGCCTTAGAAATGCATAACCCTTTTGGTGTCCATCTAGTGTTCCAATAATCAAGTTCATCTTTTCAGGTATGCCATATCTTTCTGTCCTTGTAAATATAATTTTACCTTCACTTTCAAGATCGTTCAATGCTTTTATCAGTTCTTTTTTCATGCTAGATTCAACGTTTAGCTCTTCAAAAAGCTCATTAAATGTTAAAGGTTTATACGCTTCTTCTTTCATAAATGAAAATATTTTTTCTTTAAAATTCATATTATTTTTCTCCTATGTATTTAATAGCGGTCTGGACACGCCTATACTTTCAATTTGTTTTTCCCGCCGTTTCCCATTTTGTTTAACAGATCTATATCGTAGGAAATTATATTAGATTTTCTTTGATTTTGCTGCAATTCAGCCAAATCTATGATTTTTGATATTAGGTCAGTAAATGATATTTTCATTCCTTCCCACAAATAAAATGCAATAGAACCAGGAATTGTATTAATTTCGTTCACGAATATATTATTGCCATCATATAAGAAATCTATTCTTGCATCCCCGCAGCAGTCAACCGCTTTAAACGATTCCTTAGCATATTTATTGATTCTTTCTGTGACTTCCTGTGGGATATCTGCTGGAAGTCTTTTTTTAGATTCAGCTGAATCTTTCTTTTTATTCACATATTTATCTTCATAGGTTAAAAATTCTTTCCAACCCACAGGTTCTTCGCAAAGGGAAGAAATAAGATTATTCTCATAGCCCAAAACAGCGCAATTAATTTCTCTCACATCTTCTATACATTTTTCTACAATTATTTTTCTGTCATAATTCATAGCAACTTCAATAGAAACTAAAAGTTCTTCATAGTTTTTAGCCTTGCTTATACCAACGCTTGAGCCTAAATTTGCTGGCTTAACAATTAGTGGATATCCAATTTTTTCAATTTCTTCAATTATTTCATCTTTTTTACCTGCATACTCACTTCTGTAAAACCATGCGTAATCCACTAC
>JBGUET010000330.1:0-3067 GCA_041821225.1 Sedimentibacter sp. | reverse complement strand
GTGGTGGCTTTTAATCATTGAAGCAGTAGCAGTTCCGCTTTCAATAACGTCAGGATAAATTGTTCCTTGAACCAAATAATCTATATGTCCGAATTTATCTTTTAATTTTTCTTTTTCTTCTTCAAATACTCGAATAAATTCATTGCCAATGATTTTACGTTTTGTTTCAGGATCTGAAACCCCTGCTAACTTACCTAAAAATCTTTCTCTAGCGTTTACTCTTATTAAATTCATATTGAATTTATCTTTAAATACTTGTTCAACTTGATCGCCTTCATCTTTTCTAAGAAGACCGTGGTCAACAAATACACATATTAAATTGGATCCGATGGCTTTGTGAATCATTACAGCTGCAACTGAAGAGTCAACTCCACCCGACATAGCACACAATGCTTTTTTGTCCCCAACTTGAGCTTTTATTTTAGCAATTGATTCTTCACAAAAATTGCCCATGTTCCAGTCTGGACTTAAGCCGCAAACATTAAACAAAAAGTTATTTATTACTTCTCTTCCTTTTTCAGTATGTTCAACTTCTGGATGGAACTGAACTGCATAAATTTTCTTTGCCTCATTTTTCATGGCACAAACTGGACAGGTCTCTGTTTGAGCTGTTATTTCGAAACCTTCAGGTGCTCTTTCAATATAATCTGTATGACTCATCCAACACAATGAATTTTGGTCAATGCTTTTGAATAACTTGTCATCAGACAATATTTCAAGTTTTACCCTGCCATATTCTCTTGAATCTGCTCGTTTTACCTTCCCGCCAAATTCTTGTGCTATAAATTGTCCCCCATAGCATATGCCAAGAATTGGTACTCCCAGGTCAAAGATTTCCTTTGTTATGCTTGGAGCATTTTCAACGTAAACACTTGCTGGTCCTCCAGAAAGTATTATTCCTTGTGGATTTTTTTCTTTAATTTTATCTATTGTATATGTGTATGGCACTATTTCGCAATATACGCTGGCTTCTCTTACTCTTCTAGCAATGAGTTGACTGTACTGTGCACCAAAATCAACTATTAGTATCATTATATTACTCCTCTTTTATCATGTTTTAATTACTACCTCTATATCCTTATAAGATTATCAAAAATTGTTATAAGTGTCAATTGATAATTTCAAGTAATTTATATTTATTGTAATTGTATTCTATTATATTTATATAAATGTTAATTTTATCACAATACTATTAGCTTGACAATTTTTCCTTATCATATTACTATTTATATATTACGAATAGGAGCATAACATGAGAATTCTAATAGTATATGCAAGTTATAACAATACCACACAAATGTGTGCAAAATTATTGGCTGAAAAATTGCCAAATTCAGATATCGTTAACCTAGCCAAATCAAAGGCTGATTTATCAAATTATGACACTGTAATTATTGGAAGCTGTATAAGATTTAACGTTATTCACAATTCTGTAAAAAACTTCATAGGAGATAATTTGGATACTCTTTTGAATATGAATACTGGGATTTACCTGTGTTGTGGCTTTCCAGAAAAAGCTAATCAATACCTCCTTCACAATTTTCCAAAAAAACTTTTAGAAAATTCAACCTCTATCCAGTGCTTTGGAGGAAATTTAAAAGTAAAACCCTACAGATTGCATGACCAATTAATTGTGAATATTGTCAAAAAGAATTTTAAAAATGACAAAAGAACACCAACAGAAATCAGCAATGAAAGTATTTTAAAAATGGTTGAGGATATAAACAATATAAAATAAAATAGGAATGATGCTTTTGGGTTATCCTCAAAACATCATTCCTATTTGTTTTTACATTTATAAATAGTAATTTCTATTATCTTTTTTTAGCTTTTTTATCTTTGTTTTCAAAATTATTATTGTTGCTTTTGTTTTCCATTCTATTGTTTTCCTTGTTTTCAAATCCATAGTTGTTGTTATTTGCTAAATCGTTGAAACTACTTGCACCATTATTATTCTTGTTGTTCTGATAATTGTTGTTCATTTGTTTTTGTTGGTTTCTAAGGCTTTGCTGACTATCTAACTTTGCCTGGTCTTCCCAATTAAACAGTTTTTCATCTTTTTTACTTGTAATGCTTTTGTTATCGTTGAAGTTAAAGTCTTTCATTTTAATCATCCCTTCGTTTTAATATATTGTGTTTTACTACCACAATGTATTATTAGCATAACTCAAGAAATTATTTTTCCTTTATTTTCAACTAATACAATTCATTGGTAAAAATAATCAACTGCAAAAATGGTACATTGCAATTCCTGCAGCAATTGTAAGATTTAAAGAATCTATTCGTTCCGTATGTTTAATAAGAACACTGGTTCCTAGTTTGGAAAAACTCGAATCTAACCCAGTTGCTTCATTGCCAAACACCAGAGAAAAACACTCATCTTTATTAGGATTAACCTCTTTTAAGGATTTAGCTCCGTCTAGCATAAATGTATATACTTTGTTTTCTTTGAAATTTTCATGATACTGATTAAAATCATCATAATATTTAAAATTAATTTTGAATATTGCCCCCATGGAGGCCCTAATTACTTTTGGGTCAAATATATCAACTCCAGGACTTATAATAGCCAAATTATTTAATCCGAACCCTGCAAGAGTCCTTATAATAGTGCCCAGGTTGCCCATATTGCTTGGATTTACTAATACTATATTTGATTTATTATTTTCCAATTCACACTGGTACTTTTCAAATACTCCCACAACATAGCAATTTGCCTTGTCACTTATTCTGTTTATGGTTTTATCACTTATTTCTGTTTTTATGTTATTGTTTTTACATAATTCAAAAATATCAATGGTATCTTTTTCAGCCCTGTATTGTGAGCTTACTAAAACCTTCAAAACATTACCTGGTCTGGCACTGATTAGTTCAACCGTTGGAAACATACCAAATGTATATGAATAATTTAAACTTTTTTTATATGATTTAATATCCATTTTTACCTCCTAAAACAAACCTACCGTTTTGAAAAAATATATAAAAAAGAAAATACTAAATGGGCTTAACATTGTTGTAGAAAATACAAGCTGCCCTGCTAATTCATAATTACAGTCATATTGCTGAG
>JBGUET010000329.1:2654-3075 GCA_041821225.1 Sedimentibacter sp. | reverse complement strand
TGTGATATTTATTCCATATTTGTTTGATATAATCCATACATGAAAAGAAAATAAATCAAATCAAAAAAGGAGAACATTATGAATAACTTAAAAAAAATTATGGCAGTAACATTGGTAGCAGCATCACTTATAAGTACAGTGGCTTTTGCTTCTACTTCAAATACAACAACAGAGGCATCTGTTAGAGATACTGTTGGATATCACCAAAAAGATTCAAAATTAAATATAGATGAAGATACAAAGGCAGTTGTAGATGGAATGGTTACAGATGGTTCAACAAGAGAAGAAATAAATGAATATCTTGTATCTCAAGGTTATGAGTTACCAGGAAAAAATGCAGAAGCTAGAGAGTCAAAATTAAATTTGGATGAAGATACAAAGGCAGTTGTAGATGGAATGGTTACAGATGGTTCAACAAGAG
>JBGUET010000329.1:0-2554 GCA_041821225.1 Sedimentibacter sp. | reverse complement strand
AAGAAATAAATGAATATCTTGTATCTCAAGGTTATGAGTTACCAGAAATGCAACAGGCAAGAGGCAATATGGGTAATGAATGTGGTTCTAGACCAGTAGGGCAAAATAGACAAAAATAGAATTAGAGACGAAAGTCTCTTTTCTTTTTCCCTTCTTAAAACAAAATAGTTGACAGTTTATGGATATTATGCAAAAATGTAAGAAATAAGTAAGTGAAAGGATTTAATATGCTATGTTATTTAGTTGAAGATGAAGAAAACTTAAATACATTATTGTCATTTTCCTTAAAACAAGAGGGGTATGAGGTAAAAACTTTCTTTACATATAAAGAGGCCTATGCATGTAAAGATGACACTGTGAATGCCTGGGTTGTAGATATTAATTTACCTGATGGTTCCGGGCTTGATTTGGTTAAACAGTTAAAAAAGCAGAATCCAAGACAGATAGTTATTATTATTTCTGCTAGAGATTCTGAAATAGATAAATTGTTGGGCTTGGAAATTGGAAGCGATGATTATATTACAAAACCATTTTTGCCTAGGGAACTTAATATTAGATTAAATCGATTACTAGGATCTGTAAAGAAAAAAAGTGATACAAAGACTTTTGGACCATTAATGATAGATTTTGAAAAACGATTAGTATTCGAAAATCAGAAGGTAATTGAATTAACTAGCAAAGAATATGACATGATTGCCATGTTTTGTGTTTATTCAAATCAGGCTTTTAGCCGCGAACAAATACTAGCAAAAGTTTGGGGCGATGATTATTTTGGTACGGACCGTGTTGTTGATGATTTAATTAGAAGAATACGAAAAAAAATTGTTTGCTTACCCCTTGAAACAGTTTATGGTTTTGGATATAGATGGAGTGGTCATGAAGAATAAGAGTTTGTTGACAAAAAGTATGTTATTGATTATTGTGCCCATTTTAATGGCCAGTATAGTATTGATATTGGTTTCGAAATTTGTTATTAAAGATTATTTCCGAGAGGAAAGTTATAAAATTTTGCAAAGAGAAGTATTGAGTTTTGACAATACGGCTGCTTCATTACCATCTAATCTTGGGGATGAAACCACAATACCACCTTCAAAAAGGTCAGAAAGTCAAAATTTGCGTTGGAGTGCTAGCCTTGTTCCAAATAAATCTGTTCAAACAAGCTTTATTGTAAGAGTTGAAGATAATCAATTCCGGGTAATAGGAAAAGATGACCCTTTAGATCAATTTGAATTAGACCAAATTATTGGCAATGATACTTGGCCATTAGAGGGTGAAATATCAATAGAATCTGAAACAGTTTTTTATTCTATAATACCCGTTGACAATGTTGAAAGTATTAAAAGGTTGAATTTACCAGTTTCAAAAGAAGTGTATCATATTGCGTATATTTCAGAAACTTATAGTGCTGATTTATCAAAGGTTGTAATTAATGTATTCTTAATTGGTATAGGCATACTTTTGGCTGTAGTATCTTGTATTCTGTTATACGTGTTCAAACACATGACTAACCGGCTCCATTTGTTGGAGAAGGGATCTACCGCAATTGGTAAAGGCGTTTTCTCGACTAGATTGGCTGTAGAGCCCTATGATGAAATTGGGAGATTAGGTGATGCAATGAACCGTATGAGCCGTCAACTAGAATTGATTCAAGAAGACCAGGCAGATCAATTTCAAATGATAAGCCACGAGTTGAAAACACCAATAATGGTGATGCAAGGCTATTTAGATGCGCTTTTACACCAACAGTATCCAAATGGAACTAAAGAAGCTTCCTATGAAATTTTAAATAAAGAATTATTCAAGTTAGAGAAGTTAACTCAGGATATTATCATTCTAAACAAACTAGATTATTTAGCAAAAAATAATGTTGAATTGATTAATCTATCTTTACGAAAGATATTTACAGAAGCGGCTGAAAGGATGAATTTAGAAAAATCAGTTGAGATTATCATCAATGGCGAAATGACCCTTGTGGGAGATTTGGAATCATGGGTTAGGGTGATTGAAAACCTATTATCTAATAATCTAAGATATGCCAAAACATTAATAACGGTAGAATTAAGTGATGCCATTATCATTAAAAATGATGGACCACAAATTGAGGAACATTTGTTATCAAAAATTAAGAAACCATTTGTAAAAGGGAAAAGCGGTGGAAGTGGTTTGGGTTTAACTATTGTAACCAACATACTTAAACTGTATCATTTCCAATTAGAAATTAAAAACTATGAAAATGGTGTAGAATATATCATTCAAAAAGAGGTCTAACCTCTTTTTTTAGTTACCAAAATTTTTTATTTGAATGATTGGTATAAATAGATTTTTTTTTTGCTATTGTATAAATTTTATGATAGTATTTTTTTATAGATAAAAATCATAATAATTAAGGAGTGATAGATGTGAATAAGTTTGTTATTTTTGCTTTTAACGGAAATCCAATGTGTTTTATTCATGTGCTTTTAAATGCCATTGATATGAATGAAAAGGGTATGGAAATAAAAATTGTTATTGAAGGTGAAGCAGTTAAATTATTAAAGGAAATGGAAGAATCTAG
>JBGUET010000328.1:0-3090 GCA_041821225.1 Sedimentibacter sp. | reverse complement strand
ATACCACAAATAAAAGATTCTTTAAATGAAAAAAACTGTAGATAATGTAGTAACTTATTTTACTAGCGATACCACCAAAATACAAATAATTGTAATTAGTTATATACGTCTGAGACACTGAGAACCTAATGTTTGAAACAAAAGAAAATGGGTAAAATGTACAGTGAATTGGTTTAAAATGAACAGTGAATTGGTTTAAAATGAACAATAAATTTTAAAGGAGGGGTGTTATGTGCAACAAGTGCATTCTAAATAGCCACAATGAATTTAGTGAAATGATTAATGGAGATCATACCTGTTTAATATACGATCGATTTGAAGACTATGTTACGGTTGCTACTGAATTTATTAAGATAGGGTTAAATTCTAATGAAATGGTTTTTTGTGTGATTGATGAATATAATGAGGAGACCTTGATAAATGACCTTAAGGCTTTAGATATTGATGTAGAAAAATTTATCGAAAATGGGCAACTAGTTATTTCTAGCTTGAAAAACACTTACCGTGGCACTGGAGAATTTAATCCAGATGATACTCTGGAGTTTTGGCGTTCTATTTTAGAGGCTAATAAAGACTGTGCCGGGATTCGCATTATGGGTGAAGCTACTTTTGCTCTTGATGGTAAATATAAAACACTTGAAAAATTAATTGAATATGAAATTCGGGTCAACATTGATTTAATTCCCTTATATAAGAACCATCAATATCTATGTGTATATAATAAACATCTTTATCCCTCAGGTGTTCTCAAGTCAATTATACGAGCACACCCAAATTATATTAATGGAACATTATATTCTAAGCCAAATCCTTTTTATCTTGAACCCAAGAACAATCTCATGGTTCATCGTGAAGAAGTTGAGTTATATAATGAATTCCAAATCTTAGATAACAGTGTATATATTAATTTAGAAAAAGAACTGCGTACAGATCAAGAACGATTTAGATATATATTAGGAAGCATTGGTGATGGTGTTTGGGATTATGATATAATTAAAAACACATTGTATGTTAGTCAAGATTTATTGAGTGATGGTGACGATGAAAAAAAATTAGTGAATAATTTTCAAGATTTTTCAAAGTACATTCATCCGGATGATTTAAAAAATTTCCAAGTGTCCATTGACTTACACAGTCAAAACAAATCTGCTTTAATCAAGGAAGAGCTAAGGTTAAAAACTAAAAATGGAACATGGAATTGGTATGAATGTAAGGGTAAGACGGTAGGTAAATCAGAAAATGGGCAAAACACAAGGATTGTAGGAACATTTCAAGACATTCAAATGCGCAAGAATATTGAACTTGAAAAACAAAATATAAATAAGATTCTAGAGCAAAAGGTTCAAGAACGTACAGTCCAGCTTTTAAATGCAAACAAGGAACTTGAATCATTTTCTTACTCAGTATCACACGACCTTCGTGCACCACTAAGGAGTATTGATGGATTTAGCAAGGCATTGCTCCTTGATTATGAGGAAAATTTAGATGAAACTGCACTCCATTATATTAATAGAATACGAAGTTCAACAGTCAAAATGAATCAACTTATTAACGACCTTTTAAATCTTTCAAGACTTAATCGGAGTACATTAAAAATTGAATTGATTAATTTGAGTAAAATTGTACAAGCCTACTCAATGCAATATAAAGAACTTAATCCTGAAAGAAATATTAAATTCTTAATTGCACCAAATATTGCTGCCCAATGTGATAAGGGACTAATTAGCATTGTTTTTACGAATTTATTAGACAATGCTACAAAATTTACTAGTAAAAACATACAATCTAATATTGAATTTGGAGTGAATTTTACTGATTCTAAACCTATATATTTTATTAAAGACGATGGTGCGGGTTTTGATATGGCATACAGTGAAAAATTGTTTGGTATTTTTCAACGATTACATCGGCAGGATGAATTTGAAGGGAACGGAATAGGATTGGTAACCATTCAACGTATTATACACCGCCATCATGGTGAAATTTGGGCTGAAGGGCAAGTGGAAAAGGGTGCAACTTTCTATTTTACACTTCAAGCGGAGGGCGGAAATTATGATATATGAAAAAGCAGTGGAAATACTTCTTGTAGAAGACAATGATGATGATGCAGAATTGACCATCATGGCTTTTAAAAAACACAAATTTGCAAACGAAATTGTTCGAGTGAGAGATGGGGCTGAAGCACTAGATTATTTATTTTGTCGTGGACAATTTATATCTCGTGATATGACTCAATTACCCAAAATAATACTTTTGGACTTGAAGCTGCCAAAGGTGAGTGGGTTTGAAGTTCTTAGGGCTATAAAAAGCAATGATGTTTTAAAATCAATACCCGTCATTGTTATGACATCTTCTCAAGAGGAAAAAGATATAGTGAGAAGTTATGAATTAGGTGTTAATAGTTTTATAACAAAACCAGTTTTGATGGAAGAGTTCATGAAGGTTGTCTATAATTTGGGGTTTTATTGGCTGCTTATAAACGAAGCAAATCCTAACATATAATTGTAATTGAAATTAATTTATGAGGTGATTATGAAAAATAAAGTTGTTAATATATTAATATTAGAAGATTCTGTTGATGATGCGGAGATGGTTGTTTTAGAATTGAAACGGACAAAACTTCTATTTACATCAAAACGAGTTGACACAGAGGACAAATTTTTAGAATTGCTTGAAAATGATGAACCTGATATAATTATTTCTGATTACTATTTACCAAGCTTCAACGGTCTTTATGCTTTAGAACTGGTTAAAAAACTGAATAAGGATATCCCTGTGATCATAATAACGGGTTCTAGAAATGAAGAAGTTGCAATGGAATGTATTGAAAACGGAGCAAAAGATTACGTTTTTAAGGAGCATTTGGCTAGACTTGGAATTGCAGTTTTTAGTTGTCTTGAACAGAAAAATGCCAATGAAAAACTAAAGCAGAATTATGAACTATTAAAGAAAAACTTTGAAATGTTAATTGAGACCATGGCTAGAGTTATTGAAATCAGGGATCCGTATACTGCAGGCCATCAAAAGCGAGTGGCAAAATTGGCAGTGGCAATTGGTAAAGAAATGCTCATGGATGCTGAGAAAATTGAA
>JBGUET010000327.1:0-3095 GCA_041821225.1 Sedimentibacter sp. | reverse complement strand
AAGGTCCATTAATTCAATCACAGATTATGCTCATAATCCTATAATTAAATGCAACTATTTTTTCTGTTTAATACTTGATGCAATTGCCAATCCCAAACACATACCAATACTCATACCTATACCTATATTTTTAAAAACCAATTTACCTACTGTCATTCCAAGACACATTCCTAGGCACATTCCTACTCCCAAATAATTATCTTTTTCGTTTTCTTCAGAACTGTCCTTGTTTTCATTATCAACCTTTGAATTTTTATTTTTTTTATCAATTTCATCCATGATTTCAATTTTCTCCTCTATTCATTATATATATAATCTTACTATTTCCCCATTTCAATTCACAAATTTTTACTATTATCTATTTATAATTTGCTTGTCTTTTGATTTTACATATTTTTGTACAAAGTTAATTGAAAAAAGAAATATTATAAGTTCTAATACAAACAGTCCTAACGTGGAATATGTCATCAACGTTGATTGTTTATCTGTAGACATAACAGGTATAAGATTCCAACAATAAACTGTCCCTTTAATGATTGCATAATTAAGCAAACAAATTATTATCATTAAAATATTTTTTTTCATATCAATCCCTCCTGCAAATTAAGAATATTATTTTATATATATTAAATAAATTATATAGCATGTATCTATAAATATCAAATTATTGTCAAATTTGTATTTTTACTTTCTAACGCTATTTCATTTTTAGAATAACAATACAATAAAAAAATGTCAGGTAAGGTTTTTTATATAAACCCTACCTGACATTTTGCATAATAATATTAATTTGTTATATCAATTTTTTATAAAGTTCAGCAATTCCATCCACACTTGTATCTCTTGTATTACCAGGACGACATGCATCTGCATATGCAGATTCTGATAAAAATTCTATATCCTCTGATTTAACTATTTCCTTGAGATCAGTAGGAATTCCAATATCAGATGATAGCTTTTTAACAGCATCAATTGCAGCTTTACGGTATTCCTCTTGAGTCATAGAGTCTACTCCTTTAACTCCCATTGCACGTGCAATTTCACGATACTTTTCTCCAGTTTCTGGAGCATTGTATTCCATAATAGTTGGTAGAATTATTGCATTTGCAATACCATGAGGAGTATCATATAGAGCACCTAGTGGGTGAGCCATTGAATGCACAATACCTAAACCAACATTTGAAAAGCCCATACCTGCAACGTATTGTCCAAGTGCCATTCCTTCGCGACCTTCTGGTGTATTTAAAACAGCTCCACGCAAAGAGTCAGAAATCATTTTAATGTTTAGTATTTGTGTAGGAATTCGTGTTATAACAGGAACATTGAAATATGATGGAATAGTAATCGGAGGTAATACTTTATTTGTAATTCTATTTTTCTTCGGATTTCTAGTTCAAGGCATGCAAGAAGAAGTAATGTTCAGAGGGTATTTCATGACATCACTTTCAAACAAAGTTCCTATTGTTGTTGCAATTATGATTAATTCAGTTGTATTCGCGTGTATGCATTTATTGAATAGTGGAATACCTATATTAGCATTTTCTAATCTAATTCTTTTTGGGGTATTTGCATCAGTATATGCAATTAAAACTAATAATTTATGGGGGATTTGTGCTATACATTCAATATGGAATTTCGTTCAGGGAAATTTTTATGGAATTCTTGTGAGCGGTATGGATACAAATACTTCCATTTTAAAATTTGTTTCTACACAAAATGGTGGGAATTTCGGTCTAGAAGGTGGCTTAGCTGTAACAATTGTTTTAGTTTTGGCTACTACTGTTACTTTATTTGCAAATACCAATAAAAATCAAGCTAAAGAAGAAATGCTTGAAGATTGCGAACTATAATAATTAAAATTATGGTTATAATTTTTCTAGCAAATTAACATTTCCTTTGATAATATTAATTAAATTTTTTTGAATCTTTTCATCATCCCAATTCCACCATTGAAGTTTTATTAATTTTTCTATTACTTCTTCAGAAAAGCGTTTTCTAATTTCTTTTGCAGGTACTCCACCTACAATTGTATATGGAGGAACATCCTTTGTAACAACTGCTCTCGTTCCTATAATTGCACCATCTGCTATGTGAACACCTTGCATAATTACCGCTTCATAACCAATCCAAACATCATTGCCTATTGCTATATCACCATTATTATCCCACGCTTCTGTTATATCAGTACCATTTAATTCCCATTCTTCGTAAAATATAGGAAATGGATACGTTGAAAGTGAGGTCCTATTATGATTTCCAGATGTAAACATAAATTTAGCCCCACAAGCAATAGAACAATACTTTCCAATGATTAACTTATCATTATTAATAGGATAATGGTAAATAACATTGTTTTTTTCAAACTTTGTTGGATCATTTACAAAATCATTATACATGGTATAATCCCCAACTATAATATTAGGCTTTGTGATAGTTGGCTTTAAATACACTGTTTCTGTATCACCAGTTCTTGGATAAACTTTTTTACTGTCCATAATTTCCTCCTATATAGATTTAAAAATTCCTTTTGCATTATTGCAAAATAAATCTTCATTCTCCATTTTACTAAAAACATCTGTCAACTTTTCTTTAAAATTATCATACCTTTTATAACTTCCTTCTCCAAATACAACTGCATCTGTTCCAAATAATATTTTCTTACTCCCACAGAGTCTTATAGCATTAATTACATCATCAATTTCTACCATAGTCGTATCTCCATATAAATTAGGGCATTCTTTTATATATTGTATTGCATCTCGATGATTTGTCCCCATTTCCATATGTATTGCAACAAAATTAACATCAGGATATTGTTTTGCAACATTATAAATATATTCAATGTTAGAAAATCCATCTCTTTCTGTATGAATACAAAATGGTAATGATAATTTTTTACATAATTCTAAATATGAATGATAATTTTCAACGGAAAACTTTAAATTTGCACATCTTGGATGTACTTTTAAGCCAACAAACCATTTCCTATTCATTTTTAAATATTTTTCTAATGGTATATCTGCGACTTCTGAATATGGTCTAATCCAAAATAATGCTTTTAATTTTCCTTCATATTTTTTTATCTCTTGTAACAT
>JBGUET010000326.1:0-3134 GCA_041821225.1 Sedimentibacter sp. | reverse complement strand
ACCTATGATTACATTCTCTTTAAGTCCAAGCAAGTAATCAACTTTACCCTTAGTTGCAGCATCAGTCAATACTCTTGTTGTTTCTTGGAATGATGCAGAAGCCAAGAATGAATCTGTTGCTAGAGATGACTTAGTAATACCCAAGAGAGCAATTTCTCCTATGGCAGGTTCTTTGCCTTCTGAAACTGCAGCTAAGTTTTGTTCATTATAATCAAATACTGAAACAAGACTTCCAGGAAGAAGTGTAGTATCCCCTGATTCTTCAATTCTAACTTTATTAAGCATTTGTCTTATGATAACTTCAACGTGCTTATCGCTGATATCAACACCCTGCATTCTATAAACTCTCTGAACTTCCATAAGTATATAAGATTCTAAAGCCTTCATTCCGATTATATTCATAATGTCATGAGGATTTATAGGTCCATCAGTAATTTTATCTCCAGCTTCCAAATAGTCTCCATCAGAAACTAAAATTTTAGAACCATAAGGTATTAAATATGTCTTGCTTTCAACCACTTCATCATTAGTAATCGTAACTTCTCTCTTATGAACTTTTTCACTTACCGTTACCTTACCAGGCATTTCTGTAATAATAGACTGTCCTTTTGGTTTTCTTGCTTCGAAAAGTTCTTCAATACGAGGCAAACCTTGAGTGATGTCCGTTGCTGCAGCAATACCACCTGTATGGAATGTACGCATAGTAAGCTGTGTACCAGGTTCACCTATTGACTGAGCCGCAATTATACCAACTGCTGAACCCAAATCTACAATCTTACCTGAAGCCAAGTTTGTTCCATAACATTTTGCGCATACTCCGTGAGAAGTTTTGCAAGTTAGAACTGATCTTACTTTTACTTTTTTAATACCTGAATTTTGTATTCTCTTAGCAGTAGCCTCAGATATAAATTCACCTGCTTTAACCATAACTTCCCCAGTTTCAGGGTGAATTATGTCACCTGATGAATATCTGTCTGCACATCTTTCGTTCATTTCCTCTATTACTTCTTTTCCGTCAATAAAAGATTCAACTTCTATTCCGTCAGTAGTACCACAGTCCGTTTCTCTTATTATAACATCCTGGCTTACATCAACAAGTCTTCTTGTCAAATAGCCAGAGTCAGCTGTTCTAAGAGCAGTATCTGTAAGTCCTTTACGAGCACCTGTAGCTGATAGGAAAAACTCAAGAACTGAAAGACCTTCACGGAAATTAGATTTTACTGGAACTTCCACTGTCTTACCTGTTGCACTGGCCATAAGACCACGCATACCAGCAAGTTGTTTTATCTGGTTACGACCACCACGAGCACCTGATACAGACATGATATAAATACTGTTTAATGGGTCAAGACTACTCATAAGTGCTTCTGTAACATCTTCTGTAGTCTGATTCCAAATTTTTATAACATTTTCATATCTTTCTTCATCAGTCATCAAGCCTCTGCGATATTTTTTTTCATAATCAATAACTTGTTTTTCGGCTTTTTCAATAAGCATCTTCTTTTCTTCAGGAACGGTTATATCGCTTACGCTTACACTTATTGCTCCAATAGTTGAATACTTATATCCTGTAGACTTAATTCCATCCAAGACATCTGCAGTATCTGAGTTTCCATACTTTCTGAAACATCTATACACTATTTCTTCCAATGATTTTTTAGTAACTGTTGTATCTATTTCAAGAGAAAATTTATCTTTTTCTCTATCCACAAATCCAAGATTTTGTGGAATATTTTGATTAAAAACAAATCTACCCACTGTGCTTTCAACTAATTTTGTTTCTCCATCTACAACACATTTAACCTTTACTCTTGCATGCAAGTCAACCACTTTATTAAAATAGGCAAGCATCATTTCATCATAATCTTTGAATATCATTCCATGACCTTTAGGATTATCCATTTCAAGAGTCATGTAGTAACTACCAAGAACCATATCCTGTGTAGGTGTTGTTATTGGTCTACCATCCTTTGGTGCTAAAATGTTGTTAGTAGACATCATTAAGAATCTAGACTCTGCCTGAGCTTCAACAGATAACGGAACGTGAACAGCCATTTGATCCCCATCAAAGTCAGCATTATATGCAGTACATACAAGAGGATGCAGTTTGATTGCTTTTCCGTCAACAAGCACAGGTTCAAAAGATTGAATACCAAGTCTATGAAGAGTTGGTGCACGGTTTAACATTACTGTGTGGTCTTTAATTATTTCATCTAAAACATCCCATACAGCATTATCAACTTTTTCAACTTTTTTCTTTGCGCTTTTTATATTGTGAGCCGATCCATTTTCAACAAGCTTTTTCATAACAAAAGGTTTGAATAATTCCAATGCCATTTTCTTAGGAAGTCCGCACTGATTAAATTTAAGTTCAGGACCAACAACTATAACCGAACGTCCTGAATAGTCAACTCTTTTTCCAAGAAGATTCTGTCTAAAACGTCCTTGTTTACCTTTAAGCATGTCAGACAATGATTTCAAAGGTCTGTTTCCAGGTCCGGTAACAGGTCTTCCTCTTCTGCCGTTGTCAATTAATGAATCCACAGCTTCTTGCAACATTCTTTTTTCATTTCTTACTATTATATCAGGAGCTCCTAAATCTAAAAGCCTTTTTAAACGGTTATTTCTATTTATAACTCTTCTGTACAAATCATTTAAGTCAGACGTTGCAAAACGTCCACCATCAAGCTGAACCATTGGTCTTAGTTCAGGTGGAATTACAGGTACAACATCAAGAATCATCCATTCAGGTCTGTTCCCAGAAACTCTAAATGCTTCAATAACTTCAAGTCTACGAGTAATTCTTATTTTTTTCTGTCCCTTGCTGTCCTTTAGCTGACTTTTAAGTTCTGCAGATTCTTTTTCAAGGTCAATTTTCTCAAGAAGTTTTTTTACAGCTTCTGCGCCCATTTCAGCTTTAAAGGCATTTTTATAGTGATCTTTGTACTCTCTATACTCCATCTCAGTCAAAAGCTGTTTTTCCGATAAAGAAGTATCACCAGCTTCAGTAACTACATATTGTGCAAAGTACAATATTTTTTCTAAAGACCTTGGAGACATGTCTAATATTAGACCAAGTCTACTAGGTATACCTTTAAAATACCAGATATGGGATACTGGAGCAGCAAGCTCAA
>JBGUET010000325.1:0-3151 GCA_041821225.1 Sedimentibacter sp. | reverse complement strand
CCACCTAGCCAGCAGGTTTGAAGCCCTAAATCCGTTGCAAATAAAATGATTTTTTCAAATAAATATCCAAATTCAACAGCATCTCTTTCATCTTTGTGAATAATCCCAACAACAAATGAATTAGCTCCAGAAATCACACCGTATGTTCCTATTTTTTCTGATGAACCACTAGAATTTTTTTGTTGTTTTATAAATAAAAATCTTGCCCTTATTTTCGTTTCAGTATTAATTTCTTCAATATAATCCTTAAGCTTTTGAAGTTTTTCATCTTCAATATCACAAGAATCAAAGGTTCTACATGATGACCTCATTTTTATTATTTCTATTGATGATTTTTGTAATTTCATTTATATTCCTCCAATTTGTTTTACAATTAAAACAATTAAATTATTAATACCCATTATTTCGATTTATCTTCATTATTATGCTCTGATTTTATAAAAACAATGTCTATAATTCACAGTTTAATCACATGGAAAGCCTTACATCCACGAAACTTCTTGCCTCTATGCTATTTTCTGTGACTTTACAATCAAGCGCCAATATTTTTACACCTTTTTCTTGAGCTAAAACTAATGCTTCTCCCAATTCTTTATGAGTTTTAATATTTGGAGTAAAGTATTCTACATCATCCATTTGAATAATAAATACAACATACGCTTCAAAGCCATCATCGATGGAATTAATTAGTTCATTAACATGCTTTAGACCCCTTAACGTTGGGGCGTCAGGAAACATTACAACATTATTTTCCTCTAATGTCACACCTTTTACTTCAACAAATATTTTCTTTTCCAAGGTTTCTATATAAAAATCGAACCTAGAATTTCCGTACTTGAATTCAGGTTTTATAAGTGTAATATTTTCAAATAACCCAGAATTTTTAACCCATTCATGAAATACCTTGTTGGGAACTTGGCTATCCATATTTATTAGTCTATCACCCTTATATACAGATATTAAATCGTACTTAGTCTTACGACTGGGATTATCAAATTCTTGTACAAATACAGTTGCATTATCAGTTAAAAGTTCTTTGCAGCGCCCTGTATTCTTAACATGACAAATTTCACTTTTACCATTTATTTCAACATTAGCAATAAACCGATTAGGCCTGTTTATGAATTTTGCTGGTTTAATATTATTATATATCATATTATTCTCTTTCATGATGTATTAAAATTTAGTGTTATATGACTTGTTATTCATTCCATTTATTTGTTGCCTAAAAGAAATTTAATCTTTGCTTGAATCACCTAACTTAATTTTATCATATTACAACAAAATATGACAGTATTACTTATAATTTTAAGAACTAAATCGTTGAAAAATTTTCTTTGTTTTAATGGTGCAATAGTCGAAAAATGTTTAAGCATAAATAAATATGGTATATTATTAATATGGTTAATATTAATATTATAAACAAATTTTATTTAAAATATATTAAACGAGTAAATAGGAGGAATTAATGAATAATTTGAAAATTTATTTGGTTACATTTTCAGTTTTTTTCCTAATTGATATAGTATGGCTAGGTTTTATTTCCAAAAGCATTTACAGCAATTATTTAGGACATTTGATGGCAGCTAATGTAAATTGGTATGCCGCATTGATTTTCTATTTTATGTTTATAGCGGGTTTGGTATTCTTTGTAATAAACCCTTCAATTGAAAAGCAAAGTGTGTTGTATGCAATTTTAGCTGGAGGTTTCTTCGGTCTCATAGCATACGGAACATATGATCTTACTAATCTAGCAACCATAAAGGATTGGCCATTGAATATAACAATCATAGACCTCCTTTGGGGAACATTTCTCAATTCTACTACTTCAGCCATTACCTACTTAATTGTGCAGAAATTTATTAAATAGACTTTGAAAAAGGAGGATAAATATGAGCATATTGTGTTTAAATGGCGAAAACATTTATCAATGCTTTGCTTCAGGTGCCATCGAAGTAATAAAACATAAGAAATCACTTAATAAAATAAATGTATTTCCTGTTGCAGATGGAGATACTGGAAGCAACCTGGCTTCAACTATGAATTTCATAATCGAAGAATCCAAAGTTATGGATTCAGCAAAAAATACCATGAGTTCCATTGCAGATGCGGCGCTCTTAGGAGCAAGGGGCAACTCTGGAATTATAATGGCTCAATATATTAATGGAATATTTATGAGCCTTAAAGATGATGAAGAAATAACTATTACAGAATTTGCTGAATCAGTTAAAAAAGCAGTTTCCTTCGCATACAATGCTATTTCTAATCCAGTTGAAGGAACAATTATTACAGTGATTCGGGATTGGTCAAATGCTGTTTATAGCCATAAGGACGATGCAAATAATTTTTATGAATTGCTGAAACAGCCTTTAGACATAGCCCTAATTTCTTTAAAAAAAACGACATCAATGATGGTAATTCTTGAAAAATCAAAGGTTGTAGATTCTGGAGCCAAAGGCTTTGTTCATTTCATACAAGGGTTCACCGAATTTTTAAAAACCGGCAAAATACAGGAATTAAGATTATTTGAAGCTGATGATACATCAATAAGCAAACATTTAGTTCATGATTTAAAGGCTATAGATCATAGGTACTGTACAGAAGCTTTAATTTCTAAGAAAAATATAGATATAGATTTAGAATATCTCAAACTACAATTAAAAGATTTAGGAGATTCACTTATAGTTGCAGGAAATCATAATAAAGCCAGGGTTCATATTCATACAAACTATCCACAAGATGTAATAAACACTTTAAGAAAAAAATCAAATATATTATTTCAAAAAGCTGATGATATTGAAAGGCAGTATCAAACAGTCCACGAAAAAAAATATAAAATAGCACTTGTAACAGACTCTATTGCAGATTTACCAAAAGATATTTTGGATAAATACCAAGTGCATGTAGTACCGCTAAATATTGTCATTGACAATAGCAGTTATCTTGATAAAGTAACAATGACTTCTGATATAGTGTATGGATTAGTTGATGAGTTAGATGAATATCCATCAACAGCTCAGCCAAACCCTAAAACAGTTGAAAATATGTACTCTTTTCTTTTAAATCACTACGAACAAATCATAGTAATAACTGTTGCTGAAAAGCAAAGTGGGACAAACAGTATATTTAAAAAGGAAGCAGAAAAAATAAA
>JBGUET010000324.1:0-3159 GCA_041821225.1 Sedimentibacter sp. | reverse complement strand
ATGGTATTTTTTGCTGCTATATTTGTTATATTCCAAAAGTTTGTTTCGTCATAATACATGTAAGCACCGTACAAACATTTGTTGTTTTTCAAAAGCAAGGCTTTATTAACAACAAATTCACTAATAATGTCATTGCTTGTTTCTACTAAAATATTAATACATAAATTTGTCAAATTTCCTAGCCTTTTAGCGATATCATCATCTATTATTTTAGGATTGATAAATATCATAAAAGCACAGTCCTTTTTTTCCCCTATTACTTCAATTGCTTCATCTAACATCGCTATGTTTTTATTTAATAATATCATATAGCTATAGATTCCGATTTTCTTGCTGTCTTCAATTAATTTCGATATTGCATTTTTTAATAGTTGAACATTATATGTTGTTTCAAAGTCAAGGACAATTACCCATGGCACACTGCGCCCATACTTCTTTTCGTGTTCTCTTATTATGTTTGCTCCGTATGTTAAACTATTATAGCCAATGTTTATTCCATAGTCTGTTATTGTTTCATGATTAGTGTTTTTTACCATATTTTCTATAATATTATAATAACAACTTTCTTCATTGGTAAGAATTTCATGAGCTAACTCAAAAAAATCTTTTTGAAACCTTCCTTCAGCGAAATATTCGCCTAAATCCAGCAAATTTCTCACACCACGCTTGGGATTATCTTGAATGTATCTTACACCATTTTCCACTGCAGTCTTAATTATTGCATAAGTAAGATTATAATTATTCATATTTATCTCCATATAGTAATACATTATTTTATTACTTTATAATAATAAAACTTTTTTACCAACTAGCATATAGACAAATAAAAAAAATGTCTAAAAACGAGACAGTTTTTCAATTTGTCTTATTTTGAGACATATATTAATTTTGTCTAGTGCTATATTATAAAATGGATTATATAATATTAATATGATAATTATTAAGTTATGAGGAGGTTTTATATATGAGCGATATGAGTATTCTTGAAAATTTGCAGTCATATGGTTTGAAAAAAGTTCTGGCATATTTGGATGAGGATCCTAACAATAATGTTCCTAAAATATTGGATTGGGTGGAAAAGTTCGATAAAGATAATGTAGCTAAAAGACAGATTAAAACAGTTAGACGAGTGTTAGATGACACAGATAGTAACTGGTATAAGCTTGTTGAAAGTATATATACAGATATTGACCCTGGCGTAAGAAAAACATTTTTCGAAAACTTTATAATCAATGCTACAATTATTGGAGGAAAGCGCCAGGAAAAATCTAGGGTAGAAAATAACTGCAATGTTCCATGGGCAATATTGATGGACCCAACATCCGCATGTAACTTGCATTGCACTGGCTGCTGGGCAGCTGAGTACGGGAATAAAATGAACATGGATTTTGATACACTAGATAGCATTATACAGCAAGGGAAAAAACTTGGAACATACATGTATATTTATTCTGGAGGAGAACCTCTTATGCGAAAGGATGACATTATAAAGCTTTGTGAAAAACACAATGATTGTGCTTTTCTAGCTTTCACCAACTCTACATTGATTGATGAAAAATTTGCTGATGAAATGTTGCGTGTTAAAAACTTTGTGCCGGCCATAAGCGTTGAAGGTTTTGAAGAAGAAACAGATTTTAGACGTGGTAAGGGTACTTATAAAAAAATAATAAAAGCTATGAGTATTCTTAAAAACAAAAAGCTACCATTTGGTATTTCATGTTGCTATACAAGTAAAAATACAGATGTTATTGGAAGCGAAGAGTATTTTGATGATATGATAGACAAAGGAGCAAAATTTGCATGGTTCTTTACTTACATGCCTGTTGGGAAAGAAGCAGTACCTGAACTTATGGCAACGGCAGAACAGAGGGAGTACATGTATGATCAAATAAGAGGATTTAGACAGACAAAACCTTTGTTTACAATGGACTTTTGGAATGATGGGGAATTTGTTAACGGATGCATAGCAGGTGGAAGAAATTACTTGCACATCAATGCAAATGGAGATATTGAACCTTGCGCATTCATACACTATTCTGATACAAATATTCATGAAAGCACATTGCTTGAGGCGTATAAAAATCCATTGTTCATGCAATACAAGCAAAATCAACCATTTAATCAAAATCATTTACGACCATGTCCTCTTTTGGACAACCCAGGTCGCCTAACAAGTATGGTCGAACGTTCAGGCGCTAAATCGACTGATTTACAAAATCCTGAAAGTGTTAGAGAACTTAGTGGGAAATGTTTTGAAGTGGCAGAAAAATGGGCTCCTGTAGCAGATGAATTGTGGGAACAATCTCATAGTTGTGCAGGATGTGTAAGATGCAGCTCAGTTAAATAAAATGATTCTTGAGGGAACGACTGTTGGTCGTTCTTTTTTGTTTGCTTTTACAAAAATTTTAGTTATAATTAAATAAAAAGCAAAGGAAGGAACTTATGAATATTGAAATTAATATGCCAAATGAAGTTAAAAAAGCATTGAATATATTAAATAGCAATGGTTTTGAAGCATATATTGTTGGTGGATGCGTAAGAGATGCAATTTTAGGTTCGATTCCTTCTGATTGGGATATTACAACATCAGCAAGACCAAATGAAATCTGTAATTGCTTTCATGATTACAGAACTATAGAAACAGGTATTAAGCACGGGACTGTTACTATTTTAATAAACCATATGCAGCTTGAAATAACAACATATAGAATAGATGGAAAATACAGTGACAACAGGCGTCCAGATTCGGTACTTTATACAGATGAAATATCTATGGATTTAAGAAGGCGGGATTTTACAGTAAATGCATTGGCGTACAATGATAATGGAATAGTTGATTTGTTCGGTGGAAGGGATGATATTGGGGAAAAAACAATTAAGTGTGTTGGACGCCCTGATGAAAGATTTAAAGAAGACGGGCTTAGAATTCTAAGGGCACTGCGTTTTGCTTCTGTACTTAATTTTAAAATAGAAGGAAATACTTCAATAAGCATTCACGAAAATAAAAAATTGTTAAATAATATCTCTTTTGAAAGAATTAACAATGAGTTTTGCAAACTTGTTTTAGGAAGCAATTTTTATGATGTAATGGTGGAATACAAAGATGTAATTGAAATTTTTATACCTGAAGTTAGAAAATTAAGCGGAGAAATATGGAGC
>JBGUET010000323.1:0-3168 GCA_041821225.1 Sedimentibacter sp. | reverse complement strand
TACAGCGTAAAGAAGTAGCTAAAATCACAGGTACTAGCGGTGGAGATTTAGGTGGTAAACCTCGGCCCGTAGTAAATAAAGAGAAAAAAGTAGGAAGAAATGATCCGTGTCCATGCGGAAGTGGTAAAAAGTATAAGAAATGTTGTGGAGCTAACGAGCAAGACAATTAATTAATATAAAGGAGTTGATAAATTGATAGATTTTTATGAAATTACGGAAAATCTAAAGAAGTTCAATGCAATTTTAAAAGAGGTAGGTGGTTCCCTTTGACTTGGAAAAGTTGAAGGAAGAGAATATACTCTTAGAATCACAAATGCAGGAGCCTGAATTTTGGAATAATCAAGAAAATGCACAAAGTGTATCTCAAAAATTAAAGCATAGTACTGACAGAATAAATGAGTACACAAGCTTAAAACAACAGGTGGAAGATATAGAAATTTTAGTTGAAATGATTCGTGAAGAAGACGATGAAAGTCACTTGCCTGACCTTAAAGAAAACATGGATGAAGTAGAAAAGAAACTTGAAAATGCTAGAATTATCGCCCTTTTAAGTGGAGAGTATGACGTAAATAACGCTATTTTGTCCATACATGCAGGGGCAGGTGGAACGGAAGCACAGGACTGGGCAGAAATGTTGTATAGAATGTATGATAGGTGGATTGATTCTCACGGATATAAATCTACAGTGTTAGACATACTCCCAGATACTGAGGCAGGAATAAAAAGTGTCACAATTCTTGTTGAAGGTGATAATGCCTATGGGTATTTAAAATCCGAAAAAGGAGTACACAGGCTTGTTAGGTTATCACCTTTTGATTCGTCAAACAGAAGGCACACTTCTTTTGCTTCTGTTGATATTACACCTGAAATGGCAGATGACCAGGATGTTGAGATTAATGAATCAGATATAAGAGTAGATACTTTCCGTTCAAGTGGCGCTGGTGGACAGTATGTTAACACTACAGACTCAGCTATTCGAATAACGCACATTCCCACTGGAGTTGTAGTAACTTGTCAAAATCAAAGGTCTCAGCACAGCAATAAAGATTTCGCAATGAAAATGCTTAAATCAAAATTGCTGGAGATAAAGAAAATAGAGAATAAAGAAAAAATCGAAGATATTCAGGGAAAATACAATCAAATTGCTTGGGGAAGTCAAATTAGGTCCTATGTTTTTCATCCATACAATCTTGTTAAGGACCACCGTACAAATGCTGAAACAGGAAATGTTCAATCAGTTATGGATGGCAATTTAGATTTGTTCATGAATGAATATTTAAAAATGAAATCATTGAATATTTAATGAGTTAGGTTAAGCAATAAATTAAGCAATTGACCATGTGTAAAAATACATGTTTTGCAATTGCTTTTATTGCTTATGTAATATTTTTAAGGGGAGAGAATATGATAGATATTAATAAAATGTTGTGTAAAGAATTTAACATTAAGACGTTTCAAGTAGAAAATACAGTAAAATTAATTGATGAGGGAAATACAATCCCATTTATAGCACGTTATCGTAAAGAGCAAACAGGGTCTTTAGATGATGTTGTACTAAGAGATTTGTACGAAAGACTCTTGTATATAAGAAATCTTGAATCAAGGAAAGAAGAAGTAATAAGATTAATTGAAGAACAAGACAAACTTACTGAAGCACTTAAAAACGAAATATTGAATTCAGATGTGTTGCAACGAGTGGAAGACTTATATAGACCATTTAAACTGAAAAAATCTACCCGTGCTTCTAAGGCAAAAGAAAAAGGACTTGAAGAACTTGCAAATATAATTTTAGCTCAAGATTTAATGGAAGGTGATCTTGAAGAGATTGCAATGCCATTTATCAGTGAAGAAAAAGGAGTTGCTAATTCTAAAGAGGCATACGAAGGTGCTTGTGACATTATAGCAGAAATGATTTCAGACAATGCAGATTATAGAAAACACATTAGAGAAATATATGCAGCTGATGGAATATTAGTAACTGAAGCAACAGATGAAAATGAAAATACTGTTTATGAAATGTATTATAAATTCGAAGAAGCAGTTAAAGCTATAGCAAATCATAGAGTGCTTGCCATTAACAGAGGCGAGAAAGAAAAGAAGCTTAAAGTTAAGCTGAATACCCCAGACGATAAAATAGTAAATTATTTAAAATCCAATGAAATGAAAAACGAAGAAGCTATTACTGCTAATTACTACTTAGCAGCTATTTTAGATAGCTACAAGAGACTTATTGCTCCTTCTATTGAAAGAGAAACAAGGAACATGCTTACAGAAAGATCAGGAGAAGAAGCCATAAAAGTTTTTGGCAAAAACACTAAAAATCTTTTAATGGTCCCTCCAGTTAAGGATATTAAAATTCTTGCAATTGACCCGAGTTTCAGAACAGGTTGCAAGCTTGCAATATTAGATGGAACAGGAAAGTTCTTAGAACAAGGAGTAATTTATCCTAACGAACCAAAAAATGAAGTGGAAAAATCTCAAAAAATTATGACTGAACTCATAAAAAAATTTGATATAGATGTTATAACAATAGGAAACGGAACTGCTTCGAGAGAGACAGAACTTGTAGTTTCAGAAATGCTATCTAAAATTGACAAGAAAATTACCTATACAATAGTTAGTGAGGCGGGAGCATCTGTTTATTCTGCATCTAGGTTAGCACAAGAAGAATATCCTGATTTGGATGTTACAATTAGAGGCGCTATATCCATAGGCAGAAGGTTGCAGGATCCACTAGCAGAGCTAGTTAAAATAGACCCTAAGAGTATTGGAGTAGGCCAGTACCAACATGATGTAAATCAGACCAAGCTAGGACAGGAATTAGATGGTGTTGTTGAAGACTGTGTAAACAGTGTAGGAGTAGATTTAAATACAGCATCCCCAGCACTCTTACAACATGTGTCAGGAATATCCAAAACAATAGCAAAAAACTTGGTGAAATACAGAGAAGAAAACGGTAAATTTGTAAACCGAAAAGAACTTAAAAAAGTAAAACAGCTTGGAGACAAAGCATTTGAACAATGTGCTGGTTTCATGAGAATATCTGATGGAGATAATCCACTAGATAAAACTGCAGTCCATCCTGAGTCTTATGAAATTGCTGAAAATCTCTTGAAAAAACTTGGACTTACAGTTGAAGATGTGAGAAGCGGAAATCTTAAAGATATA
>JBGUET010000322.1:0-3169 GCA_041821225.1 Sedimentibacter sp. | reverse complement strand
TGCGAAATTTGGAAGAGGCATTAATAATTAGACATTCAGATAGCCTAATTTAGTATACAGCTATATGAGGCTATTGCTATGAAATTTGCTTTTTGGGCAAAAATGTGTTACAATAGTATTACGGGAAGTTAATAATTGTATTTCGAAATATTAAAAATAATGAATTTCAAAAGAATAAAACTAGCTTTTATAGTTTTTAAAATAATTTATATACTAGAAAGGGGATTAAATATGGATTCAGAAAGTTCAAAAATTGAATTTATTACTGCAAAACAAAACAAAGAAAATTCAACAAGCATTTCAACATTCGGATTTGATTCTGTAAAGAGTTATTTAATAGCAGCAAGCAAGGTCCAACTTTTAACAGCAGATCAAGAAGTTGAATTGGCAAAAAAAGTTGCAGCAGGTGACCAAGATGCAAAAAATATAATGATTTGTTCCAATCTACGCCTTGTAATTAGTATTGCAAAAAAATATACTAAGACACGTTCTTTATCTCTTTTAGATTTGATCCAGGAAGGAAATCTTGGATTAATAAAGGCGGTAGAGCGCTATGACTATGAAAAGGGTTTTAGGTTTTCTACTTATGCAACCTGGTGGATAAGACAAGCCATTACCCGGGGAATAGCTGACACTGACCGGTCAATTCGAATTCCTGTACACTTTGGTGAAGTCATTCGTAAAATAAGTAAGACTGCTTATAATATGGAAAAGAAAGATGGATTTTCAGTTGATATAAAAGATTTGGCAAAAGAGGTTCATATGACTGAAGAAACTGTTGAGAAGGCGTTTCGTGTTGCAATACATCCGATTTCACTGGAAACACCTGTGGGGGATGATGGTAATACAATGCTTGGAGGTTTCATAGCGGATACGGAGATGGTTTCTCCAGAGAAAATTGCAATAGATTCTTCTTTGATTGTGGAGATAAATAAGCAATTACAATGTTTAAATGAACGAGAGCGAAAGGTTCTGGAACTGAGGTTCGGTCTTAATCATGGAAATCCTCACACTCTAGAGCAGGTTGGAAACTATTTTGGCGTTACCCGTGAACGAATCCGACAAATTGAATCAAAGGCATTGAGAAAGCTTAGACGACCAAATCGAAGCAGATATTTAATTGATTTTGTTTGTTAAACGTTGGCTACAGAGCCGATTTTTTGGTAGCTTCAACAATAGAAATAAAATAAACTAAATAAGAAGTTGGCTTAGCATAAACGCAAAGCCAACTTCTTATTTATATGAAAAGGAATAGTATTATAGTATCCTATGAGCTCTATTAAGTAATTGGAATTATTTAATTTCCAATTTGATTGTGTGAATTATGTTTATTTGGTATAATACAGTGATGTTTAATTTGTATAAATAATTAACAGTGGATGGTTTAGTCTATGAGTAAATTTACAAAGATCAAAAAAAAATTACCAATTATTTTTCTTGCTATGGTTGTATTACTAGTTATATTTGTAGGTTCAATCAATTGGTTTGTAAAATCTTCTTATAAGGACAGAATTATTTCTCCTGAAGAGGCTTCTAAATTAAACGCAGATTGTATTTTAGTCCTTGGGGCAGGTGTTAGGGCAAATGGTTTACCAAGTCCTATGCTTGAAGATAGGCTTATTCAAGGCATTGAATTGTACAACATGGGTTCGTCTAAAAGGTTGTTAATGAGTGGTGACCACAGGCAAGAAGACTATGATGAGGTTAATGCAATGAAAGATTACGCCATGAATACTGGAATTGTTTCCGAGCATATTTTCATGGACCATGCTGGTTTTTCAACTTATGAAAGTTTGTACAGAGCTAGAGATATATTTCAAGTTAAAAAGACAATTATAGTTACCCAAAAATATCATTTGTACCGTTCATTGTATATAGCAAATTCCCTTGGTTTAGATGCCTACGGAGTAGCTTCAGACCCAAGACAATATACAGGACAGAAACTTAGAGAAGTGAGAGAGATCCTAGCTAGGGTAAAAGACTTTTTAAATGTAATAATAAAGCCGTATCCAACATACTTGGGAGATGCAATTCCTGTAAGTGGAAATGGGGATACAACAAATGATTAGATACAATTAATTATAATGATAAAGTTAAAATAAAGAAGAAAAAAACGAGAATGCAAATTATTATAAACATTAAATTTAATAGATGGGAAAAAGAATAATGAATAAGAAAAAGATTATAGCAATACTTTTAATAGTTATTATCACCATTGCTACTTTAGTAGTGATTGAAAAATACAATGCGGATGATGGTAAATATGTAGCATACAATAATTTTCACAGCTATGTTGAAAAAGGGGAAATAAAACATGTAAGTATTGAGAATGATAGAGTTCTTTTCTTAATGCAAAATGATGAAAATGAATATTACACTGATAATCCAGACTATGATATGTTTAAAGAATTTCTTTTGCAAAATGGAGTAACTATAGAAAGCTCAGATAGTACATCTGAATTATTAGTAAATATTTCAGATGTGATATTTAATTTAATATTTGTTGTAATCATAATATCTTTAATATTTAAAGTTCTAGGATATTTTAAAAATAGCTTTAAAATTGTAAAAAAAGAAAAATCAAAATTTTCAGATATTGCAGGTATGGACAATCTGAAAAAGGATATGTTGCAGGCTGTGGATATTTTGAAAAATCCAGATGTATACGCAGCTAAAGGCATAAGACAGCCAAATGGGATATTGCTTATTGGAGATCCTGGAAACGGAAAGACTATGTTTGCTAGAGCACTTGCTGGAGAAGCTAATGTTAATTTCATTGCCACCAAGGCAACTGATTTTCAAAGTGCCTTAATGTCGGTTGGTCCTACTAAAATTAAATTGTTATTTAAAAAAGCCCGTGCTAATAAACCTTGTATTGTCTTTATTGATGAATTTGATGGAATCGGTGAAAAAAGAAATTATTCTGGTACAGGAATAGATAAAGAAAATAATAGAATGATTACGGCACTGCTTAATGAAATGGATGGCTTTACCCGCAAAACTGGAGTCATGGTTATTGCCGCAACAAACCATTATCAAACGCTAGATGAGGCATTAGTAAGGGCTGGAAGATTTGATATGAAATTTGTAATTCCTTTTCCTGATTTAGATACTAGAAGAAAGCTTATTGAAATATATACCCAAAATAAACAATTGGAGTCTGAAGCTT
>JBGUET010000321.1:0-3171 GCA_041821225.1 Sedimentibacter sp. | reverse complement strand
AAAGGTAATTATGATATTTTGCTTAAAAACACTCAAATCGTTGGAGAAACAGACTATATTATAGCTAAGGCCAACTATGCTCAAAAGACCAATTCTGTTGAACCTGAAATAACTTCTGAACTTGGAATGGTGGTAAAAGGTGGTAGAAACCTTAAATTAGAAAGAACTTTGAAAGAAAAACATTCAGAGTATGTTCCTATTGATTTAAACCTAACGAAGAATGTCATTTGCATAACAGGTGCAAACATGGGTGGTAAGACTGTGTCTTTGAGAATGATCGGACAAATTGCAGCTTTAGCTAGCTATGGCATGTTTGTTCCGTGTGTTTATGCGAGACTTTGTCTTTTAGACCATATTTTTATATCAGTTGGGGATGATCAGTCCATTGAAAGAGGACTCAGTACCTTTGGAGCAGAAATAGTAAATTTAAAACAGGCATTGGAAAATTCTGATGAAAGATGTCTCATTCTTGTGGATGAGCTGGCAGGAGGTACTAATCCAAAGGAAGGGTATGCAATTACAAAGGCAGTAGTGAATTATCTAAAGAAGAAAAATTGCATAACGGTGCTCACAACACATTATGACAATGTTGCAAATGATGAAAAAATACAAAATTTGCAAGTTGCTGGGCTTATGCTTCCTGATGAGGCTGATATTTTGGATACCAACAATATAGACCAAATTTCCAAATATATGGATTACAGATTAATTGAAGTGAAATATAAGAGTGATATACCAAAGGATGCCTTGAAAATAGCCAAAATGGCAGGTATTTATCCTGAAATAATTCAGGATGCAGAGAATTATTTATAATAAAATTTAAATGTATGACGATGTCTTCCAAAGGGCAGTAAAGTATCTTTATTTATAATGAGAGATTTTTCTGTACACCGTAGAATGACAGTGTCGAAGGAGGTTAACATGGAGAGCAAATTAAATCTTAACCCAGAAATAATTGACAGTGCCCGTTCAGCTGCAGGCCGTATAGCAGAAACTGTTCAAGAATTCATAGATAAAAATACAACTGTAACAGTAGAAAGAACTATTGCAAGACTCATGGGAGTAGATGGTGTTGATGAAATAGAAAAACCTCTTCCAAATGTATTGGTTGACAATATAAAGGAAGGTGGCGGATTATCCAGAGGCGCTGCATTTTGGATTGGAAATGCAATGGTTAATACGGGAAAATCACCTCAGGAAATTGCTGAAAAAATTAGTGCTGGAGAAATAAATATAACAAAATTGCCAATTGCCGATGAAAATAAAATTATGGAAACAGTTTATAATACTGCAGGGCAAATGGTAGAGACCATTAAAAATAATAGAGCTAAAAGAGATAACTATATAAATACTTTAGGTGAAGGAAGCAAACCATATATTTATGTAATCGTTGCAACAGGCAATATATATGAGGATGTTATTCAAGCCAAGGCGGCAGCTATGCAAGGTGCTGACATTATAGCAGTTATACGTACTACGGCTCAAAGTTTGTTGGATTATGTTCCTTTTGGCCCAACAACAGAAGGATTTGGTGGAACATTTGCAACACAGGAAAATTTCAGAATCATGAGAAAGGCCCTTGATGAAGCTGGAGAAAAAGTGGGTAGATACATTCGTCTTTGTAACTACTGTTCTGGTCTTTGCATGCCTGAAATAGCTGCAATGGGAGCCATAGAAAGACTTGATGTCATGCTTAACGATGCTCTTTACGGCATACTTTTCAGAGATATTAACATGCAGAGAACATTGGTTGACCAATACTTCTCAAGAATTATAAATGGATTTGCAGGTATAATAATAAACACTGGAGAAGATAATTACTTAACAACAGCAGATGCAGTTGAAGAGGCACACACTGTGCTAGCATCTCAGTTTATAAACGAGCAATTTGCTTTAAAGGCAGGAATACCAGAAGAACAAATGGGCCTTGGGCATGCATTTGAAATGAATCCAAGTTTAGAAAATGGATTTTTATTAGAGCTTGCACAGGCACAAATGGCAAGAGAAATATTCCCTAAAGCGCCATTAAAATATATGCCTCCAACAAAATTCATGACAGGAAATATTTTTAGAGGACATTTGCAGGATGCTATGTTTAATTTTATATCCATATGGACACATCAGGGGATTCAACTTTTAGGAATGCCTACTGAGGCAATACACACACCACATCTTCAAGACAGAATGCTTTCAATTGAAAATGCCAAATATATATTTAACAATGCTAAAAACATAGGCGATGAAGTTGAATTTAAAAAAGATGGAATAATTCAGACAAGAGCGCAAGAAGTGCTCGCTAAAGCTGAAGAACTCTTAACTGACATAGAGGCAGAAGGAATATTTGACACCATAGAAAAAGGAAAATTTGGCGGAGTAAAGAGAAGTTTTGTAGGTGGTAAAGGTTTAGCAGGCGTTATAGAAAAAGATGAGAGATACTTTAATCCATTTATTGATTTGATGCTTGGAGGTGTAAAGTAATGGAAGCAATACAAAAGGTAGATTTGACTAACATAAAACCGTACGGAGACACACTAAATGATGGAATGGTTCAAATGAGTTTTACATTGCCTGTTCCATTTGGAGATGAAGCCAGCGAAGCAGCCAAACAACTTGCTCATAAAATGGGTTTTGATGAACCGGCAGTAGTTTATTCTAAAGACTTGGGAATTGGTTATACTTACTTTATAATGTATGGAAAATGCACTCACACTGTTGACTACACAACAATCGAAGTTCCTAAGGTGGATACGGAGTTCATGGATAGACATGAGGTTGAGGATTATATTAAGGAAAATATTAAGAGAGACGTTGTAATCGTTGGAGCGTGTACAGGAACAGATGCACACACAGTTGGTATAGATGCCATAATGAACATGAAGGGCTTTGATGGACACTATGGCCTTGAAAGGTATAAAGGAATTGAAGCTATTAACATGGGTAGCCAGGTTTTAAATGAAGAACTTATTGCTAAGGCAATTGAGACAAAGGCAGATGCAATTCTGGTTTCACAAGTAGTTACCCAAAAGGATGTTCATATTGCAAATATGACTCAGCTCATAGAAATGCTTGAAGCTGAAGGACTTAGGGATAAACTTATCGTAGTGTGCGGCGGACCTCGTGTATCTCATGAATTAGCACAGGAGTTAGGCTATGATGCAGGGTTTGGCTCAG
>JBGUET010000320.1:0-3181 GCA_041821225.1 Sedimentibacter sp. | reverse complement strand
AGAAATGATGAACTAGGTAACAAACTTTTAAATATTCTTAAGAAAAAAGCTGAAGATGGAATAGAAGTAAGACTTATGTACGATTCTGTTGGAGGGAGAGAATTAACAAAGGAAAAAATTCAGGAGTTAAAAAATGCTGGAGTTAAGGTTGCAATTTTTTTTGCTAGTTATCTTCCTTTTTTTAACTATAAAATAAATTACAGAAACCACAGAAAAATAGTAGTAATCGATGGCAAGACAGCTTTTATAGGAGGATTTAACGTTGGAGACGAATATATTGGACTTAACAAGAAAATAGGATATTGGAGAGATACCCACTTGAAAATTGAAGGAGATGCAGTAATTGATTTACAGACGCGATTTTTCCTTGATTGGTGTCACGCATATAAAGAAGATTTGATGTTTTTGCCAAATTATTTCCCGGATAATAAAAATACAGGAAGAGTAGGAATTCAGATTATTAGCAGTGGTCCTGATAAACTGGACGAAACAATTAAAAGCAACTATGTTAAAATGATTAATTCAGCAAAAAAAAGCATTTCAATTCAAACTCCATATTTCATACCCGATGCAAGTGTTTTTGAATCCATTAAAATTGCTGCAATGTCAGGAGTTGACGTAAAAATAATGATTCCATGCAAGCCTGATCACCCTTTTGTTTATTGGGCAACCTATTGGTATTGTGGTGGTCTTTTGCAATATGGAGTTAAGTTATTCACTTACGAATATGGTTTTTTACATGCTAAAACACTTGTAATTGACGGAACAGTATCATCTGTTGGAACTGCAAACTTTGATGTTAGAAGTTTTAAATTAAATTTCGAATGTAATGCATTGATTTATGATACGAAAATTTCAAATATGCTTCAGAATATGTTTGAGGAAGATTTGAATTATTCTTTGGAACTTACAAGAGAATTGTATCTAGAGCGGGGAATAATAATCAGGTTTAAAGAATCAATTTGCAGACTTTTAGCGCCAATATTATAATTACTCTTGTTGATAATTTAGGTCTATGTTGATATAATATGGGTAAAGAAACTTAAGAATAAGGTGGCTACATGAAAAAATACTTTGTAATATACAATCCTTCATCTGGAAAAGAACTTGCAGCACAAAAAATATTCCGGGCATCTGAAACAGTAATGAAAATTGAAGACGTGGAATTTACTTTTTATGCAACAAAAGGAAAGGGTGATGGAGAAGCTGCTGCAATAAGGGGTTGTGAAATTGGATATGATTTGATTATTTCTTGCGGAGGAGATGGAACTGTACATGAAATTGTCAATGGTATTATGAAAAGTTCGCAAAAATCGAAATTGGCCATATTACCAGCTGGAACTGTGAATGATTTCGCTGAACAGCTTAAAATGCCCAAGACATATGCTAATTTTGCTTCAATGATTTTAAAGCAAAATTTCAGAACTATAGACGTTGGTAAATTTAATAATGATTATTTTATAAATGTGGTGGGTGGAGGGGCTTTTACAAGCATACCTCACAATGTAACGGCGGAAGCTAAAACAATACTTGGCAAGTATGCTTATTATTTTAGGGCGGCAGTTCAAGTGCCTGAAGAGCTAGACAACAGCTACAATGTTAAATATATAATAGATGAAAATCATTATGAATATAATACGTTGCTTTTTCTTATTATTAATTCTTCTAGTGCAGGTGGTTTTAAATATTTATGTCCTAAAGCAAAAATTGATGACGGACTTTTAGATATTGTGATTTTTGAGAAAACAAATAATGGAGACATGCTTCAAATTTTCACAAAAGTTTTTAATGGGCAGCATATTAAACATCCTAAGGTCCACTATTATCAAGGAATAAATATAAAAATAATTCCTGACAGAGATTTATCTATTGATGTTGATGGAGATTTTGGCGGTTTTACACCAGCAGATATATCGTCTGTCCATAATGCAATTGAAATACTTATTCTTTAGGTTACAAGGAAATTAAAAGGTTATTGATTAATTTTGCTGATTTTTTAGCGGCTATTTTAACAAATGTCGGGAAATCCATATGTGCTGAGCCGTCTGCCTTGTCTGAGATTGCTCTCACTATGCAAAAGTCAACATTATTCAAATAGCATACCTGACCTATGGCAGCCCCTTCCATTTCGGCGCACAATGCATTGAAATGTTCAACTATGTATTCTTTTCTTGCCTTGTTACATATAAACTGGTCACCAGATGCGATTGTTCCTACAACAACTTTGGTTTCTTCAATGAGTTTTGCTGATTGTTGAATTTTCTTCACTAGGTAAATTGGACAGGGAATTTCGATTAAATTAATTCCAGATATGAGTCCAATTGGGTCGCCTATTCCGGAAGTATCAAAATCATGTTGAACCACTTTGTCTGAAATAACAAGGTCTGCAATATTAAGATCAGAACTTAAACTTCCAGCAACCCCAGTGTTAATAATTACATCAGGAGAATATTTCAGTATCATTGTTTGAGCACAAACAGCAGCGTGTACTTTGCCAACCCCGCTTTTTGCAACAACCACTTCTTTGCCTTGAAGTTTCCCTGTGTAATATACAATACTGCTTATTTCTTCTTCTTTTATGTTTTCCATTGATTCTATAAGTTCTGCAACTTCAATATCCATTGCGCCTATAATTCCTATTTTCATTATAACCTCCCATGATATATGGATATTTTAATATACTAAAATACAATTGTCAAATAGGATGATGAAATAGTATGGTTGTATATGATTTTCATCAACATAAACAATATTTTAAGGATATAAATATAAAAATGTTTAATATTATTGAAATTGTGATAAAATATATATATTAAACAAACAAAGGTGATGAAATGCATTATATTTATATAGTTGAATGTGACGATGGCACATTGTATACAGGATACACAAATAATTTGTTAAATAGGATTAAAGCACACAACGAGAAAAAAGGGGCCAAGTATACTAGAGGTAGAACTCCTGTAGTGCTTAAGTATTATGAAGAATATGAATGCAAAATTGAAGCAATGAAAAGGGAAGTGCAGGTAAAAAAGCTCACAAGGAAAGAGAAGAAAATATTGTGTAAAATGTAATATTGTGAAAAATTAAATTGTATACTAACTAAATGTTTGTTATACTTATTATATAAAATTACGAGGAGTGATTTATATGGAATTGAACTTAGTAGTGGATAGTTGTG
>JBGUET010000319.1:0-3194 GCA_041821225.1 Sedimentibacter sp. | reverse complement strand
ATGGGAAAAGTATACAATTCATTGGGGACAGTGTCTCTCACATCTAGGAGCAATGATTAAATGAATATAGATATGTATGCCTTTTCTGGGAATGGTGCAAAATTGTGTGATAAAATTATAGAAGGTTTAAAGGAATATAATGTTACAGCTTATGTTCCAGAAAAATATGTAAACTTAGCTTGTAATGTTTTAATCAGACAAGAGAATTTGTACAAAAGCACAGAAAAATCATTTAAAGATAAGAACTGCATAGTATTTGTAGGGGCTGTTGGAATTGCAGTTAGGGCTATTGCACCTTTTGTAAGAAGTAAAAAAACAGACCCTGCTATCATATGTGTTGATGAAAAAGGACTTAATGTTATTTCTCTTTTGAGTGGGCATATAGGTGGAGCCAATCAACTTACAAGAAAAATTGCAGCAATTACTGGTGGAAACCCTATAATTACCACTGCTACAGATATCAACGGAAAATTTGCAGTTGATGAATGGGCTACCAATAAAAATATGCATATATTAAGTCTCAAACCTGCCAGAGATATTGCAGCGGATATATTAGATAATAAAAAAATAGGACTATGTAGTGATTTTAATATAGATGGTGAAATACCCGAAGAAATAGATATCAATGAAGAAGAAATCGGGATTTGTATAAGTTTAGATAGCAATAAAAAACCTTTTAATAATACATTAAATCTAATTCCAAGAATAATATCAATTGGGGTAGGATGTAGAAGAGGAACAGATTTTAATGTTATTTTCAATGCAATAAAGGATGTATTGGCTGAAAATAAAATATCACATTTTGCAATAAAGTCTATAAATTCAATAGATTTAAAAAAAGATGAGGAAGGAATTATTAGAGCTGCGGAAATTTTCAAGGTTCCATTTTATACTTATACAAAAGAGAAGCTTAATAATTTAGAAGGACAATTTTCTAATTCTGATTTTGTAAAATCTATTGCAGGCGTTGATAGTGTATGTGAAAGAGCATCAATGGCAGAGAACAATAATAATAAAAAATTAGTAATAAAAAAAACAATAAAAAATTCTGTAACAGTTGCGGCATCTATGGATGATTACATCGTTGACTTTGAATATAAAAAATTGTTTAAATAATACAGGGAGAAAAAATGAATAATATAAAATTTGTAGAACCTCATGAAATTGAAAAAAGAAGTTTTGAATTAATACAAAAGGAGTTAGGAGACATAGTATTAGACCATGAAAAAGAGCCAATAATCAAAAGGGCAATACATACTTCTGCTGATTTTGATTATTTAGAGAATTTGTGTTTTTCCGAAAATGCAATAAAAAATGCAAAGCAGGCGATAAAAAATGGTGCTACTATTGTAACAGATACCAATATGGCATTTGCAGGCATAAATAAAAAGATAGCAGCAAAATATGGAGTAACTGTTAAATGCTTTATGGCTGACGATGATGTTTTTAAGGAAGCTGAACAAAGAGGAGAAACTAGAGCTACAATTTCTATGGAAAGGGCATCTAAAATACATGGCCCAGTAATTTTTGCCATAGGAAATGCTCCCACTGCCCTAATTAAATTATACGAAATAATAAAAGAGGGAAAATTCAAGCCTGAATTAATTATAGGTGTTCCTGTTGGTTTTGTAAATGTTGTTGAAGCAAAGGAACTAATAATGAGCCTTGAAGATGTGGAGTATATAGTTGCAAAAGGGCGTAAGGGTGGTAGCAATATTGCAGCAGCAATTTGTAATGCCTTGCTTTATAATATTTAGCAGGATAGGAGGAGAATGTTATGTTCTATGGAATAGGAGTGGGCGTTGGAGATTCTAATGCAGTAACAAAAGCTGCTATTGATGTATTGAGCATTCTAGATGTGTTATATGTACCAACGGCAAAAGATGAAGGTTCTTTAAGTGTAGCACAGGGTATAGTTAGAGGATATTTAAATGAAAACACTTTGATTAAGGACAGATATTTCCCTATGAATTATGATTCAAGTGAGTTGCAGAATTCATGGTACAATATAGCCTCTGAAATAGAAAATGACGTAGTAAAATATAAAAATGTTGGTTTTGTTACTATTGGAGATCCAATGGTGTACAGCACGTATATTTATTTATTAAGGCTTTTGAAAGATAAAATAAAAATAGTAACAATACCTGGCATAACATCATTTTTAGATATAGCATCTAAAAATAATTTTCCATTGGTTGAAGGTGATGACCCATTGGTAGTTGTGCCGGCAACATTGGGTTTAGATAAAATTAGCCACTATATTAGAAATGAAAATTCTATTGTTTTAATGAAGGTATACAAAAACTTTGATGAAATAATAAATTTATTGATTCATGAAAACCTGGAAAAACATTCTATAGTTGTGAGTAATTCATCAAAGAATGAAGAGAAAATATATGTGAATATAAGAGATATTAAAAAAGAGGATGTTTCGTATTTTACAACTATATTAATTAATAAAAAATGGGAGATATAAATGATATATGTAATAGGTATAGGTCCAGGAAGCTATGAAACAATGACTAACGAAGCTATTGTTGCCATTGAGAAGTCAGATGTTATAGTTGGATACAAAACATACATAGACTTAGTTGAAAATTTAATTGAGGGAAAAGAAATTATTTCAAATGGCATGAAACAAGAAATAGATAGAGTTAAAAAGGCCATAGATATTTCCAAAACAGGAAAGGTAGTATCAGTTATAAGTTCTGGTGATGCAGGAGTATATGGAATGGCAGGACTTGTCCTTGAAATGGCAGGAGAAGAAGAGGTAAGAATAATAAGTGGAGTTACTGCATCAACAGCAGCTGCATCTGTGCTTGGAGCACCATTGATGCATGATTTCTGCCATATTAGCTTGAGTGATTTGCTCACCCCTTTAGAATTAATATATAAGAGAGTCGAATTAGCCGCTGAGGGTGATTTTGTAATATGTTTTTACAATCCCAGAAGCAATGGCAGACAACATTACTTAGAGAAAGCTTTTGAAATAATAAAAAAGTATAAACATCCTTCAACACCAGTAGGAATAGTAAAAAATGCCACTAGAGAAAACCAAGAAGCTTATATATGCACCTTGGATTCCATAAATTATGAGCGGGTAGATATGCTTAGCATAGTTATAGTTGGCAATAGTTCTACATATATTAAGGATAATAAAATAGTCACTAGAAGGGGATATCAATTGTAATGTA
>JBGUET010000318.1:0-3235 GCA_041821225.1 Sedimentibacter sp. | reverse complement strand
TTATAATGAAGAATTACCTGGAGATGTTAAGGAAAGAATAAAAAAATCATTTATAGGTTTTAAATATTGGATGGATCAACCGGGTGAAGACAGTATGTGTTATTGGTCAGAAAATCATCAAATTTTATTTGCTACAAGCGAATATTTAGCTGGCCAATTATTTCCTGAAGAGATATTTCTAAATGATAATAAAAATGGTTTTGAACACGAAAAAATGGGAAAAGAAAGAGTGCTCATTTGGCTTGAACAAAGGTGGCTTTATGGGTTTACAGAGTGGTATTCGAATAATTATTATAAGGAAGATATTCTGGCTCTTAGTAATTTAATTGATTATGCTGAAGAAGAAGAAATTGTTATAAAATCCAAAATAATTATGGACCTATTATTGTATGATGTAGCATCTCAGTCCTTTAAAGGAACATTTGTAACTACAAGTGGGAGGCTATATGAAGCAAACAAGAAAAGTGGCCAAGGAAATCGACTTAACAGGATTATGGAATATTTGTTTGAATTTGATCTAGATGCAGAGGAGAAACATAGTGGTCTAGATCTTAATTTTATCTATATGAATGATTATCAAGTACCAAATGTTATTGAAGAAATAGCCTTAGATACTGATGAAATTATTATTAAGGCTTCAAATGGTTTGGATGTATCAGAACTAAAAAGCGAAGATTTGTTGGGTCAAGAAGATGCTCAAATAATGATGCAATGGGGAATGGAAGCCTTTACAAATCCGGAGGTGATAGAGAACTCGTTAGAATATATTCATAAACATAACATGTTTTTAAATGAGTTTTTACACGATTTTAGATTAATGAATATTGATTTGTTAAAACATACTTCTATATTACCAATGGCAAGCAAGATACTTAACTTAAAGACTAATGGTATTGCTATTCAAAGGGCTAACACATATACTTATAAAACAAATAATTATATGTTATCAACTGCGCAAAGCTACCATCATGGTGAGTTTGGCGATCAACAACATATTTGGGCAGCCACATTATCAAATGATGTATCAATATTTACAACTCATCCTGCCAAGCCATTAAGTGATGAAGGTGCGTTATCAGGCTCGCCAAATTACTGGGTAGGTTCTGGAAGGCTACCACACTCGGTTCAAGATGAACAAGTTAATCTAAGCATATATATTATACCAAATAAGAAAGGATTTATGGAGGATAGCTTAGTTGATTTTACCCATGCATACTTTCCAAAAGACTTAATGGATGAAGTTGTAATTGATGGAGATTATATCTTTGGGAGATTGGGTGATGGTTATATATCCATGATAGGAATGAATGATCTGCATTATGCTGAAAATTCAACAGATGATCTTATACAGATGGGTAAAACAACATATTGGATTACTGAATTATCTTCAAAAGATAATGAAACATTTGAAGAATTTACGCAGCGAATCTATTCTAATAAAATTAACTATGATATGAAAAAAAAACAATTAAGTTATTCTTCAAATGGGAAAGACCTTGTTTTAACTTATAATCAAAACTTTTTGGTAAATAATGATGTAACAAACACGGAATATAATAGATTTGATTCCTCATATTCAAATGTTGAGAGAAAAGCGGATACAATTGCTATAAAGAATAATGAAAAAGAGTTAGATCTTGATTTTTACAATATGAGTAGGGTTGTTATAGATTAAAATCTTTAAAAAATACAATCAAATGCGTATACTAAGATATTTGATTATATAAATAAAATAAATAAAAAAATTTTATAAAAGATATTGACAAATACTATTATTGTGATATCCTTAAAAATAATATTTGATTGACAAAGGTGTCAACTTTCGTGGAGAGTTGAGCCTTTTTTTTATCAATTTTTAAAATGCAGTGTCTTGACGCTGCCCAAATAAATAGGAGGTAATTTATGCAAAAGAAATTTTTAAAGGCTGGTATATTAATTGATGGGACTGGTAAGGATCCCCTTAAAAACAAGGGAATTGTAATTGAAGAAGGAAAGATCGTAAAAATTCAAGGAATTGAGGATGTTCCTGAAGACTGTGTTGTATATGATTATAGCAATCAAACAGTAATGCCAGGTATGATAAATAGTCACATTCATTTGGACATGGAACCTATAGCTGATCCTGTTAAACGTTATAAGGAATTGAATGATGTTGAAAAGATGATTGGGTGTTTAAATAGGTTAGAAGATTATCTTAATTCTGGGGTTACATATGTTCGTTCCCTTGGTGGCGAAAATTATTTTGATGTAAAGTTCAGGGATGCAATAAAGAAGGGCATGATTAAAGGACCTGGAATTAGTTGTGCTGGGCCTAATCTTTGTATGACAGGTGGACATGGTTGGTTTATGGGTCTTGAGTGCGACGGTCCAGAAGAATGCAGAAAAGCATCGAGAACTGTAATTAAAAATGGTGCAGATTGTGTGAAGTTTATGGCTACAGGTGGAGTTATGACTCCAAATGTTGAACCAGGATCACAACAATTTTCTTTTGAAGAAATGAAGGCCATTGTTGATGAAGCACACAACGCTGGAAAAAGAACAGCAACTCATGCACAGGGGGAACATGGAATATTAGATGCAGTGAAAGCAGGGGTGGATTCTGTAGAGCATGGTATATTCTTGACAGATGAAATCATTGAAATGATGATTGCTAAAGGTACATTTTTAGTGCCTACTCTAGCAGCACCGTATTATATATTTACAAACGGTATCGAGGCAGGAATCCCTAGCTATGCTGTTAAAAAAGCAGAAGCTGTTGCACAAAGTCATATAGAAAGTTTTAAGAATGCCTATAAAGCTGGAGTAAAAATTGCTCTTGGAACAGACAGCGGAACACCGCTTAATCCACATGACGGCACTTGGTTTGAGCTTAAACTCATGGTAGATTGTGGTGTAAGCCCTTCTGATGCAATCGTGTATGCAACCAAAAATGCAGCAGAGCTATTGAGCATAGACAATCTCTATGGAACTATTGAGATTGGTAAAATGGCAGATATAATAGTTGTTGATGATAATCCACTAGACAATATCCAAACATTATCAGACATTAAAGCCACATTTAAACATGGAGAACTACATTGTAAATCAAAGTAAATCAAAGTAAATAAATGTAGGTTAGTATATGTGAGAAAGCTTAAAAGCAACTTAAAAATTTTAAAAAGAGCATAGCCAGATTGATTTCTGAACCGACCCCCAAAAGTTAGACCAAAAATCTAACGATTGGGGGTCGATTTTT
>JBGUET010000317.1:0-3242 GCA_041821225.1 Sedimentibacter sp. | reverse complement strand
TACTAACTTCTGCTAATACATCTCCACCTGTGTGCCCAGGGTCTTGCTCAATACTTCCAAACACTATATCTGGTTCTACTGTTATTGTTACTTCCATTGTCCCAGATACACCAGAATTTGTGTTTGTAGCTGTTACTGTTACCGTTCCAACTTCTATTGCTGTCAACAAACCTGTTGAAGAATCAATTGAAGCATTACCTGTTCCATTTGTTACCGACCATACAATTGTCTTATTTGTAGCATTTGTTGGATTCACTGTTGATGTTAATGTAATTATTTGCCCCACATATATTGAAGAAGCTGTAGTACTCACTGCAACAGCAGTTACAGAGACTTTATTGCTTGAATTGCTTGAATTGCTTGAACTGCTTGAACTACTACTGTTAGAAGATGTTGTATCAGTTTCATTGGTGTCATCTACTGATTCATCTATCTTGATTCGTACTCTGTCAAATACAATAACTGCCTCAGCTACTGTAATAGGATTTTGAGGTTTAAATGAATTATCATCACATCCCTTAAATATTTCTGCTTTTGCTGCTGCACCAACTAAGCCTAATGCCCAATTAGATATTTGGCTTTTGTCTGTAAAAACATCTGCAGCTGCAGTGTCACTTTCAAGCTTCATAATTCTTGATATCATAACGGCTGCTTGTTCTCTCGTTAGATCATCATTTGGAGCGAACATGGTTTCTTTAACACCAACCGTATACCCAGCATTGAATGCTTTTTGCACTTCTGGGTAATACCAATCGTTTGCATTAACATCTGCAAAATTAATATCAGATATTTCTGAAAATTCAAACAAATTATTTGCCATAGTAACAAATTCTGCCCTTGTTGCATTTCCATCTGGGTTAAAAGAACCGCCAGAATTTCCGGCTGCTAAGCCATTCTCATCCAATAACTGACCTAATTTTTCTGTCAATTCATCATATTCGGTTTCCAAACCATAAGCGTTCGAAGGTATCGCAATTGTAAATGTCATAAAAAATACTAACAAAAGCGATATTGTTTTCTTAATCATCTTATTACCCCCCAATATTTTTTCACATCTCTTTAGATTGAGATGTGAATATTTATTAAACCCTTAAAACAAGGTATAATAATCCCCTAAAACAAACTCAAAATTTCACATAAAAAAACCACCAAAAAACTAATAATTTTTCAGTGGCTGAACTATCGTAATATAACATTGTTATACTTTAGATTTCATGCTTTGCGTCCTAATTTTTCAATTAGTTTGCTCTTTTAGAATTATTTTAAATAATTTAAAATTTTCACACGAATAATATAAAAACAATTTTTATATAATATTAAATTTTTATGATGAAAAAATCCTAGAATAATAATGCACTTATTAATAACATACATAAAAATTTCTAATTTCATTTTACATACATATTATAGCATTTATTTCCGTTTGAGCAAGCAGTATATAGGTAAAAAATGTTTAGCTACTCTATAATTTGGTAAATATATCCCGAGACTATTTTCTACAGCTTACCTGCATATGCATTTTCAAGCACAATCATATAGTCTTCCTTATTCATAGGTCTTGGATTGCTGCCAGTAGAAATATTTCGTTCTGACATTTCCGCCAACATATTAAAATCACTTTCTTTTACAGTTAAACTAGAGAACAAAGGAAGTTTAACGTCAACAGCTAATTTTTTAACAGCAACTACCGCGGCTTTGGCACCTTCTTCAATAGTATTATAAGAAAATCCCATTGCTTTAGCTACACGTGCATATTTTTCTACACAATATTTCATATTGTAATCCATAACATATGGTAAGAATATAGCATTACAAACGCCATGTGGCAAATCATAAACACCACCTAAAGACTCGGCAACACAATGAACAGAAGCCACATCAGAATGACTGAATGCAATTCCTGCCATCATGCTTCCTAAGAGCATGGCACTTCTTGCTTCTAAATCACTGCCATTATTTACTGCAGTTAAAAGATTATTATAAATAAGTTCAATAGCATACAACGCCACTGCATCGCTTATTGGTTCAGCAGTTGTTGCTGTGTATGCTTCAATTGCATGAGTAAGAGCATCCATACCAGTTGATGCCGTAATGTGAGATGGAAGTGACAAAGTCAGTTCAGGATCGCAAATTGCTACTTTCGCTGCTGTATACTGGCTTTTTACAGTCATTTTATAATTATTTACTGTATCAGTAATTACAGATGAAAAAGTAAGTTCACTGCCTGTACCAGAAGTTGTAGGAATTGTTATTAAAAGAGGCAATGGCTTTGTTGCTGCAGTCTTGCCTTCATATTTTTTTATTGTATCTGCATTATGAGCAAGCAATACTCCAATTGATTTTGCACAGTCAATAGGACTTCCTCCCCCAACTGCAATAATAGAATCTGCCTTAAATTCTCGAGCAATTTTAGCGCCTTCTTCTACATTGACATCTTTGGGATTTGCTTCTACTCCATCATAAATTATGTATTCTATTTTATCATTATCCAAAATTGCTGTTACTTTTTCTAAAATTCCAGCACTTCTTACGCCTTTATCAGTAACAATAATCGGTCTTTTTCCCCCAAAAGCTTTCATTTCTTCGCTAAGTTCTTTAAGACACCCAGGCCCATAAATAATTTTTGTAGGTAATGCAAAACTAAACGCTGATGTGAAATTATTCATTTTCTATTCCTCCTAATATTTGTAATAATAGTATATCATTTTGGATATTATTACAACTAAAAAACTAAAAATACTAATCTAATAGATACTTTAGTCTAGTAAACTGATTATCAAATTTGTCAAAATAAAGGAAGGCCATTTAAGTTCTAGTATCAACTTTAAAGGCCTTCCCTTTTAACAATTTGTTTTTTTCTACACTATAATACTATTTCCCTATATTGGACTTGTTACTTCAAATTTTAAAGTTAAAGTTTCTTCATTTACTCCGTCACTTACTGTTATTTCAATTCCTTTTGCAGGATTGTAACTAGTAATGTTTGCAACAATGGTACTTACCAATGAAGTGGTACCATCCATCCAGTTGCTTCCTTTGAGTGATCCTGTATTATCCCATACATATTCTTTTTCTAAATATGTTAATGAAATAATTGTTGAACATGATTGTCTATACAATGCTCCTAAATATCTTGCCATATCATTCATTGCTGCTTCTGCACTAAATTGTGCTGGCGTATACTCTACCATGAAAGTTTGTGCATTTTTGTCATAGCTTGTTATACCAACATTTGTGTATGC
>JBGUET010000316.1:0-3263 GCA_041821225.1 Sedimentibacter sp. | reverse complement strand
TAACCGATGAAATTAAAGGTAAAAGTGTGGACGACATTAAGGTTCTGAATGAGGATTTATATGAATTAAGTCAAACAATAGAAGGAAAATACTCTATAGTAAAAAACTGTATAAAGGATGATGTTACAATGAGAATTGTGATATCATCCATAGAGGATGAAAAAGATGTTGCAGTAGGTGCAGTTGTATTGTTTAGAGATATTACAGAATTAGAAAATCTTGAAACCATGAGAAGAGATTATGTTGCAAATGTTTCCCATGAACTCCGTTCGCCACTTACATCAATAAGAGGTTTAATTGAGCCATTAATGGATTCTATTGTAACAAATGATGAAGATGTAAAAAGGTATTACAAGATTATTTATCAGGAGAGTTTAAGGCTCTCAAGGCTTGTTGATGATATTATGGAACTTTCAAGGCTGCAAACTAACGAAGCAGTTATAGAAAAAACATCGGTTAACTTGAATTCTATAATTGAGATGGTTTATGAAAGATATAAGTTAGTAGATGAAGATATAAATCTTTTTTATAAACAAATTTTATTGCCAAAAGTTTATACAAATTATGACAGAATTGAGCAAGTTTTAGTAATCCTTATAGACAATGCTTATAAATTCACACCAAAGGGTGGAAAAATAGAGATTATTACTGAAATTAAAGAGGATGAGGTCTTGGTTGCTATAAAAGATACTGGTGTGGGTATTGCTGATAAGGACCTGCCATTTGTGTTTGATAGATTTTATAAAAGTGATAAATCCAGATCCAAAAGAGGCTCAGGTCTAGGATTGTCCATTGCAAAGGAAATATTAAGCATTATGGGTGAGGAGATTGAAGTCAAAAGTGACGTAGGTGTAGGGAGCACTTTTGAATTTACAATTGCAATAGAAAAATAGAAAAAGATGTATCCATTAATTGGATACATCTTTTTTTATTGAAATTAGTTTTAAATAGACTCTGTGTTACCTTGTGATATTTCTGTTCACAATTGTTCAAAATCAAATCATATTGACGTCATTTTTTAATAATATATTGATTAAGAACTTAAAAAAATTGGTGCTGAGGGGGGAGATCATGTATGATTTTAGGAAGAAAAATGAAGAAATAACATTGGTCTGCGTGACGTCTCCACTTGACAGCGGCTGAATAATAAGAGAAGGCAGGAGAATTGCCGATAAAACAAATACAAAGTTATATGTTGCCAATATTCAGCAAAAGTGTGAATGGGGGAAAAAATTTAGCAAAGAATTAGAACGTATGCTTATAATTTCTAAAAATCTAAATGCTATAATGCTTGTATATTTTTCTGATAATCCAGTTGGAATACTTAATGATTGCATTTTGAGAAACAATATAAAACATATTGTTTTGGAAAGCAGTGGCGTAAAAGCAATGAATTTTCAAGAACAATTGTATGTGAAATCAGGGGAAATTGAAATACATAATTGTAAATGTAAATAAAAAGGAGAAATATTAATATGAAATTTAAAAAGTTAGTAGCATGTACTTGTATAGCAGCAATTTCTATTTCTGCCATTAATCCAGTATATGCCCAAACAGAACCTGTTACACTTACTAGTACTACAGATGATGAACAGTCTGTAGATACCGTAGATTCATTAGTAACAGAAAAGGTTGAACCTTTAGCTTTAACTCAAGAATCAGCTGTTAAATATGGACTAGAACATAATAAAAGCATAGAAATACTAGAAAATAAAATTCAACTTGCATTAGTTGCTTCACAGAATGCTGCTACAAACTCTCGTGACTTAAGAGATGCTAAAGAGTTGCTACGAGATGCTGAAAATGAACTTTTTGATAGCAAAAAGCTTCTTAGTGAAGGGACAACTGCCTATAATTATGCACTAAGCCTTTTAGAAGCTGGCTGTACACCAGAAGACATAACGCTTGAAGCTTACAATATTGTTATTCCCGCAGGGTCAAACATACTTGATTATTTAACAGACGTTTGTGGACTTCCAACAGAGACTGCTGAAATTATGACATCTTCAATTGAAGAAAGCATTGAAGAAGGGTTGACCTCAAAAAAAGAAGTAATTGATTATAGTAGTTCAGCGTTAGATGAGGCGGAAACAACTCTTGAAATAAAGCAAGAAGAATTCAAAGCAATACTTGAGGACACCTCAGAAACTATTGATACAAAAATTAGTTATGGCAGTCTTATTAGTCTTGATGCAGATGATGCGAGTAAATTAATGATTAAAATGGCAGGGGTAAATCTTGACGTTACCAAATATGCCAAAGATATTTATAGAAATCAAATTGCTATGTTGATTGAAAAAAATTACTATGATGCACTATATGCAGAAAAAATGTATGATTTAAAAAAAATTGCTAAAGAGCGTGGAGAAAAACAATACAACATGATAAAGCTTTCTTATGAAAATGGAATGAAAGCAAAAGATGATTTTCTACTTAGTAAAATGTATTATGACAGCACCATAATTTCTTGTCGCCTTGCTGAAGCAACTTACAAAAATGCTCTCTTTGAACTTAAAAAGAATATGAATATAGATATGAATACAGAACTTACCCTTGAGGATTCAATGCTTCAAGAAGTTTCTGAAGAAAATCTAGAAAATGGATTAAATTCTGGGTTAACTAATAGAATTGAAATTCGTCAATCCCTTGGTCAACTGGTAATTTACGAATTAAATGAAAGTATATTAAATTCAAGAGCTGAATACAGGTCTTACACAAAAGGACTTAAAGAAGCAACGCTTCTAAGAGAAGGCGCAGAAATGCAGCTGGACCAAACAAAGCAATCAATAAAATCAGAAGTAAACCAGTCGTATGAAACAATGATAGCAGCAGGAGAAATGTTAGAATCATCAAATGAGTTAGTTGAAAATGCTGAAGAAGTTGTTGCTATAGCTAAGTTGAAATATGAGCAAGGCTTTGGTGCAGAGAATTCTTTATTGAAACAAATGAATCTTCAAGAGAGCTCTGGGACAATTATAGAACTTGTTGCGGCTCAAGAAAAATTATCTGAAATTGAAGCTCAAGTTGCTCAAATCAGATATGGTTACACAATGGCAAGAATAAAATACTTGAATGATTCAGGAATACTCATTTATTAAAAAAATCTATTTAGACTAGAAAGGACCAGGAAAATTATGAATGATATAAAAAACAAAATTAATAAGCATATAAATAAAGATTGGTTTAGTAAAAATATTAAAAAGCTTACCATAGCAGTTGTGGTAATTGCTTGTGCAATTTTCATTACAATTGGTTCAACAGAA
>JBGUET010000315.1:0-3265 GCA_041821225.1 Sedimentibacter sp. | reverse complement strand
ATGAAACAGCTTGGAGCGTCTTGCGGTATCAATGTAAACGCAGCGGCGGCTGCCGTTTTAAAATAAATATATTATTGTAAGGAGGTGCACGAATGCCATCAATTAACCAGTTAGTGAGAAAAGGAAGAAAAGAAGTAACTTATAAATCCAATTCTCCAGCATTAAACGTAAGCTATAACACACTTCAAAAGAAGATGAATGAATCTAATTCACCTCAAAAAAGAGGAGTATGTACATCAGTTAAAACAGTAACACCTAAAAAACCTAACTCAGCATTAAGAAAAATCGCCAGAGTAAAGTTAACTACAGGTGTTGAAGTTACTGCATATATTCCAGGAGTTGGCCACAATTTACAGGAACATAGCGTTGTTCTTATAAGAGGTGGAAGAGTTAAAGACTTACCAGGGGTTAGATACCATATTATTAGAGGTACCCTTGACACAGCTGGTGTTGCTAAGAGAAAACAATCTAGGTCCAAATATGGAGCTAAGAAAGAGAAACAAAAAAAATAACTAGACGATATCCGGCACACTATGCAGGTTATGATGCTGCTAGCGCCATAATATATATAATGCATTTTGTGCACAACGGCATTTATTATTGTCGAGTACCTGTGAATTAAATTTAATAATTAAGGAGGGAAGTAAAGTGCCAAGAAAAGGTCACATACCTAAAAGAGAAGTGATGGAGGATCCTATCTACAAGGATAAGGTCGTATCCAAATTAATTAACCAACTCATGTATGACGGAAAAAAGGGCGTTGCTCAAACAATCGTATATGATGCATTTGACATTATAAAAGAGAAAACAGGTGAAGAACCAATTGAGGTGTTCACTAAAGCAATGAGCAATATTATGCCAGTGCTTGAAGTTAAAGCAAGAAGAGTTGGTGGTGCCACATATCAGGTGCCAATAGAAGTTAGACCAGAGAGAAGACAAACTTTGGGATTAAGATGGCTTGTTGGATATTCTCGTAAAAGAGGAGAAAAAACAATGCGTGAAAAGCTTGCAAAAGAATTGATGGATGCAGCTAACAACGTTGGAGCTAGTGTTAAGAAAAGAGAAGATACACATAAAATGGCAGAAGCTAACAAAGCATTTGCACACTTTAGGTGGTAATAATTTTAAGTAGTAAAGTTGTATTAGCAGCTTGAAGGAGGAAAAATGAGAGAATATTCTTTAGAGAAAACAAGGAATATTGGAATAATGGCGCATATTGATGCTGGAAAAACAACATGCACCGAAAGAATCCTGTTCTATACCGGGAAAATTCATAAAGTAGGCGAAACCCATGAAGGTGCATCTCAGATGGATTGGATGGCGCAAGAGCAGGAAAGAGGAATTACAATAACTTCAGCTGCAACTACTTGTAAATGGCAAGATGTAAGAATTAACATTATCGATACACCTGGTCACGTAGATTTCACAGTTGAAGTTGAAAGATCTTTAAGAGTACTCGATGGTGCTGTAGCATTATTTGACGCTAAAATGGGGGTTGAACCTCAGTCAGAAACTGTTTGGAGACAGGCAGATAAATATGGTGTACCAAGAATTTGTTTTGTAAACAAAATGGATAAAATGGGTGCAGATTTCTTTTACTCATTAAATACTATGAGAGAGAGATTAAAAGCTAACGCAGTTGCAATTCAGATTCCAATAGGAGCTGAAGACCAATTTCACACTATTATCGATTTAGTTAAAATGACTGCTGTAAAGTATAACAATGATGAAGGAACAGACGTAGAAGTTATTGAGATACCAGCAGACTATGTTGCACAAGCACAGGAGTACAGAGATAAGCTTATAGAGGCTTTGTCTGACTTTGATGAAGTAATAATGGAAAAATATTTAAATGGTAAAGAAGTTTCTGAACAAGAGATTAAACTTGCACTCAAAAGAAGTACAATTGCCAATGAAATAGTGCCTGTTCTTTGCGGAACAGCGTATAAACACAAAGGTGTAAAGCTTTTATTAGATGCAGTTATTGATTATTTACCAAATCCATTAGAAGTTCCTCAATTGAAAGGTTTCGACCCAGATACAAACGAAGAAATAATAAGAGAACCATCAGATGATGCACCACTGTCTGCTTTGGCTTTTAAGATTATGACTGACCCGTTTGTAGGTAAGTTGACATTTATCAGAATTTATTCAGGTGTTCTTGAATCTGGAAGCTATGTATTAAATTCTACTAAGAACAAGAAAGAAAGAATTGGTAGAATCCTTAAAATGCATGCTAACAAGAGAGAAGAAATTAAAGAGTCCTATACAGGTGATATAGATGCTGCTGTTGGAATGAAAGTAACAACTACTGGAGATACATTGTGTGATCCTGATCATCCAATTGTACTGGAATCAATGGTATTCCCAGAACCAGTTATAGAAGTTGCTATCGAACCTAAAACAAAAGCAGGAATGGAAAAAATGGGTGCTGGTCTTCAAAAGCTTGCTGAAGAGGATCCAACATTTAGAACATATACAAACACTGACACAGGACAAACAATTATTGCAGGAATGGGCGAACTTCATTTGGAAATCATAGTAGACAGACTTATGAGGGAATTTAAGGTCGAAGCAAATGTTGGTAAGCCACAAGTTTCTTACAAAGAAACAGTTACAGGTACTGCAGATGTTGATTGCAAGTACGCAAGACAATCTGGTGGTAAAGGGCAATATGGTCATGTTAAAATCACTTTAGAGCCACAAGAGACGGGCGCAGGCTTTACTTTTGTAAATGCAATCACTGGTGGAGTTATACCAAGAGAATATATACCAGCAGTTGAAGCCGGAGTTAGAGGCGCATCTGAAAATGGTATTTTGGCCGGATATCCGGTAATAGATTTTAAAGTAACATTGTATGATGGTTCATACCATGACGTGGATTCAAGCGAAATGGCGTTTAAGATTGCCGGTTCTATGGCATTTAAACAAGCAATGCAAAAAGCTTCTCCAGTTTTGTTAGAACCATACATGAAAGTTGAAGTAACAACACCTGAAGAATATTTAGGGGATGTTATGGGAGATACTAGTTCAAGAAGAGGTAGAATTGACGGCTTTTTCGACAGAAACGGAATTAAGGTAGTTGATGCATTTGTACCATTATCAGAAATGTTTGGTTATTCAACTATATTAAGATCAATGACTCAAGGTAGAGCAAGTTATTCTATGGAATTCCATCACTATGAAAAAGTTCCAAACAGCGTAGCTGAAAAAATTATAAAATAATAATCCCGGGAGGAAATAAAATGGCAAAGCAAAAATATGA
>JBGUET010000314.1:0-3272 GCA_041821225.1 Sedimentibacter sp. | reverse complement strand
CTCTTTTATTTCCTTTACCTTCTGCAATGAAAAATCGAATTTTTTCATTTAATGCTCCCCAATATTAGTATTAAACTATATTTCATCCATTAAATTAAGCACATTTTCATATGTATATTTTTCTTCTACTCCTTGAACTAAGAAGTTATTCACTTTTTCTATTTTACTAATTGCTTCGTCTAATTTTAGATTTGTTCCTTTTTTATATGCACCAATGGATATCAAATCGTAATTTGCATAATATACTGACAATATGTCCCTAATTTTCTTTGCATTTTCGTTTTGCTCTTTTGAAACTATATCATTCATTATTCTGGATATGCTTGAATTTATATCTATTGCTGGATAATGATTAGAATTTGCTAATTTCCTAGTCAAAACAATGTGTCCATCCACTATTCCTCTTACTGTATCAGAAATTGGTTCGTTTGTATCATCGCCCTCTACTAACACAGTATAAATTCCTGTTATTGAACCTTTATTAAAATTTCCACTTCTCTCTAAAAGTTTTGGAAGTTCCGCATATATAGATGGTGTATATCCTCTAGAAACAGGCGGTTCTCCTGTAGCAAGACCTACTTCCCTTTGAGCCATTGCAAACCTTGTAAGTGAATCCATCATAAGAAGTACATCTTTTCCCTTGTCTTTAAAATATTCAGCTATTGTTGTAGCAACAAGTGCACATTTAATTCTTAACATAGCAGGTTGGTCAGATGTTGCTATTACTAGAATTGATCTTTTTAGACCTTCTTCTCCTAAATCTTTATCTATGAATTCTCTTACTTCTCTTCCTCTTTCACCAACTAAGGCTATAACATTTATATCTGCTTTAACATTTTTAGCAACCATACCTAGCAAAGTACTTTTTCCTACGCCACTCCCAGCAAATATTCCTATACGCTGCCCTTTTCCTATGGTCAACAGTCCGTCAATTGCTTTAACTCCAAAACTTAAACTGCTATCTATTCTTGGTCTTGATAATGGATTTATGTATTCATTGTCAACATAGCAATATTCCTCACTGTTAAAAGCTTCCCCATCATCAATAGGTTGTCCTGTTGCATCTAGTATTCTTCCTACTAAAAAGTCTCCAACAGGTATTTTTAGTTTGTTCTTTGTAGAAATTACTGTATTTCCAAGTCCTATGCCTTTCGTATTCTCATATGGCATTAGCAAAACTCTTCCATCATTGAATCCAACTACTTCTGCTCGTATTTTTTTACCATCTTCATCAGTATTAATTTCACATACCTCACCAATTTTATACTTGCTTCCTGTTGCCTCAATGAGCAATCCTGATATCCTTTTAACTTTTCCTATGTATGTACACAAGTCTTGTTTTGCAATGGTTTCGTTAATATTTTTTAGTATAGCGTCATATTTCATTTTTATTTAGCACCATCTCTTTAAGATTATTCAGCTGTGTAAAAACACTTGCATCAACAATTACCTCAGGTGTCTCCACTAAGACGCTAGCTATTTCTAACTCTTCTAACACTTCGATTTTCACATCACTTGATATGTTATTAAGACAGTCAATTAAATCTTTATCTGCCATGATTGCTTTTGTATCATCCTTGCTTGAAATATGAATTTTTATCCACTTCTCATTTCTATAATCCTTAATAACACTTTGGATTAGTTTTGTCACTATATTGTCTTTCCCTTCAACTTTATACCTTATTATTTTTTCAGCTATATCAATTGCTAGTTTTGTTATTCCTTTTTCATATTTAGAAATAATATTTTCTTTTCTACTTTCAATTTCTTGAAGCATATTAGTAATTTCATTTAATTTTAAAGAATTTTGCTGGTATAATTCTTCTGAAATTTTAGATTTTCCTTTTTCATAGCCAGCTTCACACCCTTTGTTCCTGCCTATTTCCATTCCTGCATTATAGCCTTCTTCATAGCCTCTTCTTTTGCAGTCTGCTATTTCTGTTTGGGCATTTCGTTTGGCGGCATTTAAAATTTTAAATGCTTCTTCATGTGCCTCTTTTAAAATTATTTCTCTTTGATTGTATATTTCATACAAATCTTCTTTAGGTGTGATTATTTCTTTTGTTTCTGATAATTCCTTCTTACCTATGTAGCTTCTGATTTTATTATCAAATACTACATACTCAGCTTTAATTATATTAGACAATAATATCATCCTTTCCGGCCTTTGCTATGAATAGCTCGCCTTCTTCTTCTAAACGCCTTATTACTGATACTATTCTTTGTTGAGCTTCTTCTACATCTCTTAATCTTACATTGTGAGCATATTCCAACTCTGATTGAATTGTTTCAGCCATTTTTGTTGACATGTTGCTAAACAAGACATCCGCAACTTCTTTATTTGATCCTTTAATAGCAAGAACCAAATCCTTACCATCCACTTCTCGGAGAAACCTTTGAATTCCTAATGAATCTATTACGACAATATCCTCAAATACAAACATTCTCTTTCTAATTTCATCTGCAAGTTTAGCATCTTTTTTATTAAGTTCATCAAATATGTATTTTTCATTGCTTCTATCCATGCTATTCATTAAATCTGCAACGTAATTAACTCCACCAATTTCAGTAAAATCAAGAGAAATAATAGAATTAAATTTCTTTTCAAGCTCTTCTTCCACATGTCTTATTATTTCTGGTGACGTACGGTCCATTTTTGCAATTCTTTCAACCACATCTATTCTCTTTTCCTTTGGTAATTCTGCAATTACTGCTGACGCTTGGTCTGCCCTTGCATATGATAAAATAAGTGCTATAGTTTGTGGGTGTTCATTTTGTATAATGGTCAAAAGGTTTTTGTAATCTGCTCTTCTAATAAATTCAAATGATTTTGTTCTTAAAGTCTTGGTGACTCTTTCTAAAAGACTTGTAGCAGTTTGAACCCCAAATGCTTTTTCCAGAACGTTTTTTGCATATTCAAATCCACCTTCAATAACAACTTTCTGTGTAAAACACAAGTCATAAAAATCCTTTAATGTATTGCTCATTATTTGGGGATTCAAATGCTCTAGTTTGGATATTTCATAGGTTAGTTCTTCTATTTCATCCTCTTTTAGATACTTGTATATTTTTGACGCATCATTTGCCCCTAGAGAAATAATAATAGCTGCAGCTCTTTGTTTGCCTGTTAATTTAGTTTCTGTCATGCTATTCATCATCCTCCTTTATCCATGTTCGAATAAGCTGGGCTGCTATTTCAGGATTTGTTGTTGTGAATTCTTGGAGTTGCTTCTTAATAACCTGTTCTTGTGTTTCTTGCAATTTTATTCCAT
>JBGUET010000313.1:0-3280 GCA_041821225.1 Sedimentibacter sp. | reverse complement strand
CTCTTCTGCTTTTTCAGGCAGGCTGGCAAGACTACCACCTTTGACTGGTTCCATGGCAATAACTGGTTTATTGTGTTTTACTGCTACTTCGTAGCATTTCCTTGACTGAATGCTTTCATTGTCCCAATCCATATAGTTAATCTGCAGCTGTACAAAATCCACCTCTGGATGTGCAGTTAGAATCTCTTCTAATAAATCTGCACTATCATGAAAAGAAAAGCCAATCTGTCTGATTTTTCCTTCATTTTTCTTTTCCTGAACAAAAGCAAAACTATCTAATTTTTTAGCTGTCTCATAATTGGTAAAACCTAAATTATGAAGAAGATAGTAATCAAAGTATTCTACACCACATTTCTCTAACTGTTCATTAAATATTCTTTCTTGATCTTCCTTGGTCTTTAATAGCATTGTTGGTAATTTTGTGGCTAAGGTGAAACTTTCTCTTTTATGTCGTTTTACTAAAGACTCTCTCACTGCTATCTCACTATTATACATATGGTACATATAGGCTGTATCAAAATAAGTGAAACCTCTTTCCAAAAAAGTATCCACCATTTGATTTAAAGTGTCCATGTCAATAATTGAATTATCATCATTACTTACTAATGGTAACCGCATAAATCCAAAACCTAATTTTTTCTTTTGCATATTGTATTTTCCCCTCTATTTTCGTATTTTTGTAATAGTCCCACAATTAAAATTAAAACATTCGTCTCTTTCCACATCTTCCATTTTTATTGTTTTTACACTATGAACAAACCTATCACAACTATGAATTATATATTTTAATATAATATCACTTACAGTATACTCTAAGTCAAGAAGTTTTATAATTTTTTTGAATTTTTTTAAGACATGGAGAAGACACATGAGACGTCGCCTTGTCTTTCTTTACCATTGTCTTTACATATGAATTCATAAAGTGAATCATGTGTTCTAATACTGCATCCAGTGGCTCTTTGTAATTTCAAAAGCATTTGACTTAATTTTAATTGGTGATATAATCATCTATTGTAAATTCTTTTTATTAAAGAGGTAAAATAATGACATTTTCTATTATTCAAGATATCAAAAATAATGTAAATAAAGTAGTTGTAGGTAAGAGTGATGTGATTGAGCTTATGCTCACAGCAATGTTGGCTGAAGGCCATGTATTGCTTGAAGACCTTCCAGGAACAGGAAAAACCCTTCTTGCAAAAGTACTTGCAAAAAGTATGGGTGGAGATTTTAACCGGATTCAGTTTACACCTGACCTTTTGCCTAGTGATGTTACAGGCTTTCAGTTTTACGATATGAAAAAAGGCGAGTTTTACTATAAAAAAGGTCCTGTAATGACAAATGTTCTTCTTGCCGATGAAATTAACAGAACAATACCTAGGACACAGTCTAGTCTTTTAGAGAGTATGGGGGAATTTCAGGTTACAGTTGACAATGTAACTTATCCTTTACCAAAGCCTTTTTTTGTTATTGCAACTCAAAATCCCATAGACTTGAACGGAACATATCCATTACCAGAAGCACAACTAGACAGATTTTTGTTCAAATTGTCACTTGGGTATCCAAATTCAGATGAAGAACTTCAAATTCTTAACCGTTTTGAATCTGAAGACCCCCTAAACAGCTTAGGCAGCGTAACAAGCCCTGAGGAAATTGTCCAAATGTCAAAAGATGTGAAAAACATTCTTATTTCAGATGCAATGAAAAAGTATATTATCAATATAATCAATGAAACAAGATCATCTGAACTTTTTAGCATTGGAGCTAGTACACGGGCATCTATTCACATTATGCGTAGTTCCCAAGCTTTTGCTGCAGTGAAAGGAAGAAACTATGTTATTCCTGATGATATTAAATACATCGTGCCATTTGTACTATGCCACAGGTTAAAGCTCAGCGACAAAGAAAAATTTAAAGGAAAATTGGTAAATGAAGCAGTTTCCACTTTATTAAACACGATACCCGTTCCAATAAATTAATTAATAAGAGGTTCAGATAATGAAAAATTATAAAGTTAGAGACGAAGGCGTATTTCTATTTAACGACGTGCTTTTCAGGAGCATTGTGGTTATTTGCTTGATTATATCACTGACAGCCAATGCATTATTAATGTCAACGCTTTGTATATGTATTTTAGCTTTGTCATTTGGTACAAAACTATGGGCTGGGGCAGGACTGAAAAATTTGACAGCGGCTATTAAGCTTGATGGAATCAGGGCTTTCCCAGGGGATATAATACATTCAAAAATCAATATACAGAACAATAAAATTTTACCAGTTTCTCTGAAAATCGAACTTTCGAAAAACATTAATGAACATTATACAATGGAATCAGGAATTTTAAGTTATGGTGATATTGTCTTTGATTTAGACCTTTCATATGAAAAAAGAGGTGTATACACCCTAGGTCCACTTTATATTTCAGCATTTGATCTTTTAGGTTTTTATTCTGTTGGAAGTAATTTCACCGACATTCAGGAAATTATTATCTATCCAAAACTTATTTCTTTAAAAGAATGTGCCTATACAAGCAGAGAGTATTTTGGCGACAATGACAGCAGCTCATTTGTTGAAGATCCTGTTTTAGTAACTGGAACCCGTGAATACACTTACGGTCATTCTTCAAAAAATATCAACTGGAAAGCTTCCGCAAAAACCATGACCCTTCAGGAAAAAATGTTTGCTCCTTCTTCCCATATTAAGTTGGTTTTAATAATAGATGTTAAGGAATTTAAGAAAGAGCAAGATTCAGATGAATTTGAACAAATGCTTAGCGTAGTTGGTTCTCTTGTAGTAGCACTCTCAAAAATAAATATTCTGCCTGGATTGATTGTAAATGGATCTATGCAAGGCGAACAAAATCCGGGAATTTTTAGTGTTGATAAAAGCGAGAATATTTCTGTTCTTCTAGAAAAACTCTCTAGGCTCACCATGGAATTCAATCAAGACTATGATAATAAAATCCAGCAACTAGATTTTTATGGAAACACTACTTATATCTATTTCTGCTACTCCTTAAACGAAAAAATGAATGATTTTAAAAACAATAATCCTACAATTGAAATTGTAACATGCAGGCAAGTAAAACAACAAAAAAACCTTTCAATGGAAAATATACACAATATAACTAATTGGATAGAGATTGGAGATAACAAGTGAATACTAAAAATAAATTTAAACATATGTTTGCATTTTTTTCTGTGGGAAATATTTATTTTTACAGCTTGTACAGTCTCATTCTCTTTATGTCCTATTTTATTAACGAGAGTGGGTTCCCACTTCT
>JBGUET010000312.1:0-3298 GCA_041821225.1 Sedimentibacter sp. | reverse complement strand
AGCTATTGAAACCATTGAGATATACGCTCCTATAGCTAATCGTCTTGGTATGGCATCAATAAAATGGGAACTAGAAGATTTAAGTTTAAAGTACATTGACCCAGAGGGTTATGAAGATTTATTAAAAAAAGTTCAAGAAAAAAGTGAAAAAAGGAAAGGCTATATTTCTAACATAATATTAGTAATGAAAGAAAAACTAACTGAGTCTTTAATTCAAGCGGACATTAAAGGCAGACCAAAGAGTCTTTATAGCATTTATAAAAAAATGTATTATAAAAATAGGGCTTTTGAACAGATTTATGACTTAATTGCAGTTAGAATAATTGTTGATAGCATAAAAGACTGTTATGGAGCATTAGGAACTGTTCATACCCTTTGGAAACCAGTACCTGGGAGATTTAAAGATTACATTGCAATGCCAAAACCAAATATGTATCAATCACTTCATACCACGGTTATTGGACCTGATGGAGAGCCTTTTGAAATTCAAATAAGAACTTTGGATATGCACAGAACGGCTGAATATGGTATTGCTGCTCACTGGAAATACAAAGAAGGAATTGACGAACAAACAAACTATGAAGAAAAATTAAACTGGCTAAGACAAATGCTTGAGTGGCAGCAAGAAACAAATGACCCACAGGAATTTATGGAAGCATTAAAAATAGATTTGTATTCAGATGAAGTATTTGTATTTACTCCAAAAGGAGAAGTTGTTAATCTTCCAACTGGTTCTACACCAATCGATTTTGCATACAGAGTTCACAGTGCTGTTGGGAATAAATGTGTTGGGGCAAAAGTTAATGGCAGAATAGTGCCAATAGATACAAAGCTTAAAACGGGTGATCAAATTGAAGTCTTAACCTCTCAATCAAGTGTAGGACCAAGTCGTGACTGGCTTAAAATAGTAGTTTCAAGTGACGCTAAATCTAAAATAAGAAAATTTTTCAAAGAGAGAGATAAAGATTTTAATTTTGAAAAAGGAAAAGAGCTTGTTGAAAGAGAAATAAAAAAACAAGGATATGTGGTTTCGGATTTATTAAAAGATGATTGGGTTAAATTTGTTGCTGAAAAATACAGTATGTTTAATGCAAACAACCTTTTTGCATCAGTAGGCAGTGGTGGAATAACTGAAAATCAAATTGTAAATAGGCTTAAATCCTTATATTTAGAAAAAAATAAAGATAAAATTGATTTAGAAAAAATCGAGAGTCTTGAGAAAAATTCTAGTGTTGTTAGCAATTCCCTTTCAAGAACTGAGAAGCATGCCTCAGGTGTAATAATTAAAGGAATAGACAATATTAAAATACGTTTTTCAAAGTGTTGCAATCCAGTTCCTGGTGATGCAATAGTGGGGTATATAACTAGAGGTAGAGGAGTTTCTGTTCACAGAGCTGACTGTACGAATATTCATGACTTAACTGACTCGGAAGACCAAAGGTTTATAGAAGTTGAATGGGATTATGAAGAAAAAGCTACATTCATAAGCGAATTGCAGATTAAAGCATTAGATAGACCTAAGCTTTTGCAGGACTTGACAGCTTTATACGCAGAAGCAAAACTTAATGCTGTATCCCTTAACTTAAGAATTAACAAGGAAAAAATTGCAATAGTTGATATAGGATTTGAAATTAAAAAAACAAAACAAATAGAAGATTTAATTAAAAAAATAAAGAAACTTAGTGGAGTGCTAGAAGTTTATAGAAATAAAAAGTAATTCATTTGTTTTTCAATAGTTAAGTATTAATTATTAGTTAGACTTTTGAATTATAGAGATATGAAATGTATGTGAAATTTTTTAAATACGATTACAAGCAAGTGGGTGATTAAATGAGAGGCGTGGTACAGCGTGTTAAACGTGCTAGTGTATCAGTTGATGATAAGGTTATTGGTCAAATAAACCATGGTTTAGTGCTTTTGCTAGGGGTTGAAGACTCAGATGAAGAAAAAGATTTAGAATATATGTGTGATAAAGTTGTTAATTTGAGGATTTTTGAAGATGAAAACGGGAAAATGAATAAAAGTCTTATTGATGTTAATGGAAGTTTATTAGTTGTTTCTCAGTTTACATTGCTTGGAGATGCAAGAAAAGGAAGAAGGCCTAGCTTTATTCAAGCAGCCGTTCCTGATAAGGCAATACCAATGTATGAAAAATTTATAAGCAATATGAAAAATCAAAATATAGTAACTCAGTCAGGTGAATTTGGAGCCGACATGCAGGTTGAACTTGTTAATGACGGACCTGTTACAATTTTACTTGACAGCAAAAAAACATTTTAGGAGGTAATTATGATATTTGAAGCAATGACAGTTGGTTCGTATTTCTCAAATTGTTACATCGTTGCTAGCGATGTTTCTAAAGAAGCTGCAATTATAGACCCTGGTGCAGATTTTAATAAAATTGACAACACAATCAATGAATTAGGTGTGATACCAAAAATTATAATATTAACTCATGCACATGGAGACCATATTGGAGCGGTGGAAGAGTTTGTAGAAAAATATGGAGTAAAAGTATATATTCATGAGAAAGATGCAAAAATGTTAAGTGATGGAAAAGAGAATTTTTCTAAAGTTCTATTTGGAAAAAACATGTCAATAAATCCGGATATATTGCTTAAAGATGGGGATGAAATTCAACTTGGAGATTTAAAATTTGAAATAATACATACCCCAGGACACACTAAGGGTGGTATATGCATTAAAGTTGGAAATATAATGATGACTGGAGATACGCTTTTTAATAATTCAATTGGTAGAACTGATTTTCCAGGTGGATCTTTTGAAGAAATCATTAATTCTATTCAGGAGAAAATTTTTAAATATGATGAAGATATTATAATATATCCTGGACACAATTCTCCTTCTACCATTAAGTCGGAAAAATTGAATAATCCTTTTGTAAATTAAAGGAGAAACAATGTTGACATTCTATTTTACAGGGCATGATTTCCAGTATGAGGCAAGAAATGCTCTAAGAATTTTTGATTTAAACATAAAGTATGAAATCAAAAATATTGAACAATTAAAAGACAATAAAGATTTAGGTATTGTATCCCTATTAGAAGAAAAAGAAGGTGTTTTAACAAGCACCTCTTTATTATATTTAAACAAAGAATTATTGTATCAATCTAAGTTCTGTGGCGATGAAATAATTTTAGAAAAAGATAATGAAAAAAAACTCAAAAAGACTTTAGTAGTAAAAGCAATGCATCAAGTGCTAAAAAACTATTACAAAGCAACTCCGGATTATGGAATTTTAACTGGGGTGAGAGTTGTTAAAATATTATTGACAGCA
>JBGUET010000311.1:0-3305 GCA_041821225.1 Sedimentibacter sp. | reverse complement strand
AAAGTTCCAAGGATTAAATTTCATTAGTGCAATCCCAGAAAATATAATGATTATGCAAAAAAATATACTCGCCTATATTTTACATATTTTTGGCGAGTATAAAAACATTTTATTTTCATTTTGGCGGAGAGATGGGGATTCGAACCCCAGATACAGTTTCCCGTATACACGCTTTCCAGGCGTGCTCCTTAAACCACTCGGACATCTCTCCGTTGCCTTACAGCATGTGAATTATAACCTAAAACATCTACAATTGTCAACCGATAATTTAATACAATCTTACCTTTGTGTTCCAAAGAAAAATAATGTTATTGCTCCCTGTCCTAAATGGGAACCTACTACAGGTCCTACTTGATTGAAGATTATGTCTTTGACACTGAATTTTTCTCTAATAAGTCTAGCTAAGTATTCAGCATCTTCTATGCAGTCTCCATGACCTATAAATATTGTTTGCTCTTCTGGGTTAACACAAGTTTCAATCATTTTATCTAAAAGTGCGCTAATTGATTTTTTACGCCCTCTTACATTTTCTACAGCTGTTAATAATCCATCATTATCTACATGAAGTATTGGTTTTAAATTAAGTGCTGTACCCATTGTTGCCTTTACCGCGCTTATTCTTCCCCCACGTTTCAAATGATTTAAATCATCCACTGTAAACCAATGGCATGTGTGCTGTATGTTGTCAATAACCCACTCACATACTTCTTCAATTCCAAGTCCTTCTTGCTTCTTTTTTGCAGCAGTATACACCAATAACCCCTGTCCCGTATTGGCTGCCTTTGTATCAACGCATTTAATAACAGCGTCTGGATATTTTTCTTTTAATTCTTCCGCCGCTATGAGAGACGACTGATATGTTCCACTTAAGCCTGATGAAAAGCCTAGATATAATATGTCATTTCCATCTATTAAATATGGTTCAAAATAATCTTGAAACGTTTTTGAATTTACTAAAGCCGTTGTTGATCTTTCTCCACTTTTAAGCCTACCATAAAATTCATGTATATCAAGTTCCCTATGATCAGGGTAATCTAAATAATTATCATTTTCAAAACCAAAAGACATTGGTATTACTTTTATATCTAATTCTTCAATAATATTTGTTGGAAGGTCGGAAGTTGATTCAGTAAAAATTACATAATTTTTCATGATTTATTTCCCTTCTATTTGCAAAATTCATGTGTTGTTATTCTGTAACATTTTTATATTAACATATAGCAATACCCTTTACAATAAATATAATTTTAATAGACATATAAAAATAAATGTGTGACGTTTTCCTTAAATATGTTTAAATTCAATAATTTTAGTTTAATATCTTATTAAAGTGGTATAATTATATATATATCAAATAACGACTATAATGGAACATTTAAATTAATATTTCGTCATAAATAAATAGCGAGGTGATTTTTATGAACAAAATAAAAAAATTTATTAATAACATTTCTTCGAATTTAAAAACAACTTTTGTACGTTTCCCTATAGCAATTTTGTTTTTAGCCTTTATATCAGTAATATTGTATATTGAAATAGACGGCAACTTTACAGTAAATGAGGACTTTCTTGGAAGGCTTGCTTTCACAGGAATATTTGGATTCTTTTTAGCAGTTGCTATTCAGTTTAAACTAGAACGCTACCACAGTTCCATAAAATACACATTAGTTTATGGCATCCTGAATTTTATTTTAGCAGCAGCTTACTTCGTCTATATGACTAACACTACTATGTCACAATCCATGTTTATACATTTGTTTGTAATTTCTTTTGCTTTATTTGCTTCTTATTTGTATATACCATCGGCGAAAAATTTAATTAATTTTGGCGATGTGGCATTATCTCATTTCAAGGCAGCATTTACGGCAATTCTGTATGGAGTAGTTCTATATATTGGTTTTGTAGCAATTATAGGAGCAATTGACCTTTTGCTATATAAATTAGATACTAATATTTATGCACATATGGCAAATATTGTATTCGTATTTTTCACACCTTTATATTATCTTTCATTGCTTCCAAAATTCAATTCAGACGATGAATTGGATTTAAGCAAGAAAGAAGTAGCATACACCTACCCAAAAGTGTTGGAAATATTGGTTTCATACATTATGATTCCGTTAATTTCAATATTCTCAATAGTATTAATTATTTATTTCATTAAAATACTAGTCACTGGTGTGTGGCCTGTCGGTCAAGTAGGTCCAATGGTTTTAGGTTACTCAGCTGTAGGATATTTTATTTATATTTTAAGCTCCAACTTACAAAATCATTTTTCAGTTCTATTTAGAAAATTCTTTCCAATGGTCTTAATACCACTTGTAATGATGCAGTTGTTATCTTCGTATATTAGGATTGAGGCTTATGGAATTACTGAATCAAGATATTATGTTGTTCTATTTGGAATATTTTCAATTGTTTGTGCCTTAATGCTTATATTAGGCAAGAAAAAAAGTTCAAATACAATAGTTTTATTATCAGCAATCTTTGCTATTCTATCAATCATTCCACCTGTAGATGCATTTAGCATATCTATGAACAGTCAGAAAGCAAGATTAGAGGAGATTTTAATTAGAAACAATATGTTGGTTGATAATGAAATTGTAAGCAAAGCAGATATACCAAATGAGGATAAGTCTGAACTTACTAATATAACATACTATATGGTAAGAATGGGATATTTAAGTGATGTTGAATGGTTTCCTGAAGAATTTAACAGTGAACCAGAATATTACGGTAATTTTGAGAAAATTTACGGTTTTAAAGAATATTATAATAATTATTCTCCTGGAGAAACACCTACCTTTGTATATGCAATGTTAGACCCAAACGAACAAATAGAAATTTCAGGCTTTGATATATTTATTAATGCCTATATTAACAACAACTCTAAAACTGCAGATACAATAGGGAATTTCATCATAGGAGAAAATAATTACACCATACAACAAAACACAATAAATAAAGATGAAATAGTTATTTCTTTACTAGATGAAGAAAAGAATATTGTTTTAGAAGCATCAATGAAAGAATTAACTGATTTGCTCTTTGAAAATGCCGGTGAATCAAAAGAATTAATGTCACCTGGAGAACTAACGATTAATTCACAAAATTCTAATGTACACATGCGTATATTAGTAAATAACATAAATATTGATAAATCAGATACAACAAATACATCTATAAATGGAAATATATTAATTTTCATAGCTATTCCTTAGTTTTAAAAACACACCCGCATTTTTATTTCTGAACTGACCCCCATATGTTAGACCTAAAATTCTAACATATAGGAGGTCATTTTT
>JBGUET010000310.1:0-3319 GCA_041821225.1 Sedimentibacter sp. | reverse complement strand
ATTCTTTCTCTTCTAACTTTTGCTTTAGTGACCTCTACTCCACAACGATCACACACTACTCCCTTGTATCTAACCCTTTTGTATTTTCCGCAATGACATTCCCAGTCTTTTGTTGGTCCAAATATTTTTTCGCAAAAAAGACCGTCTTTTTCAGGTTTTAATGTTCGGTAGTTTATTGTTTCAGGTTTTTTAACTTCACCTCTTGACCATTGTCTTATTTTATCAGGAGAAGCTAGTGCAATTCTTATTGATTCAAAATTATTGTAATCTACCAAGGAGTTCGCTCCCTTCATTATATTTTTTAAACATAGAAATAATTGCATAAGCAATTACAACACACTGTTTCAACGAGGCGACTAATATAATCTTTCTTTAGAAACATCTATTCGCCCCGTTATAATTTTTCATTTAGTACTTGTATATTTTGGTACATTTCATTTCCCGCAAAAAGCTCTTTAATATGGGGTATTAGAAATCATCTTTGTCGCTATAATCGTCATCATTATCTAATTCCAATTCGTCTTCCAAATCGTCTATGTCATCAATATCGTCAACATCATCAATGTAATCTATTTCATCTGTTTCATCTATTATATCAGTGTCTTCAACGTCTTCAGTATCAATATGAACTCCAACTCCACTTAAGTCTTCTTCTTCAACAAACTTAATTTCGCCGATATTTTGAACTTCAGCTTGCAAAGCATCATCATTATCCATTGTTTCGATTATTTCAACTTCTGCTTGCTCACTGGTAATTATTTTAATATCCAGAGCCAAACTCTGCAATTCTTTTACAAGTACCTTGAATGATTCAGGAATCCCTGGTTCAGGAATATTTTCACCTTTGACTATAGCCTCATATGTTTTAACTCTGCCGTTAACATCATCTGATTTAACAGTTAATATTTCCTGCAATGTGTGAGCTGCTCCATATGCTTCTAAAGCCCAAACTTCCATTTCTCCGAATCTTTGTCCTCCAAATTGAGCTTTTCCCCCTAATGGTTGCTGCGTTACTAGAGAATAAGGTCCTGTAGAACGAGCATGAATCTTATCATCAACAAGGTGGTGAAGCTTAAGCATATACATGTAGCCTACAGTTACAGGTCCGTCAAAATAATCTCCTGTGCGTCCGTCTCTAAGCTCGATTTTACCACTTCTTGGATAGCCTGCCATTTCAAGAGCATCCCAAATATCGCCTTCAGTCGCTCCATCAAATACTGGTGTTGCAACATTCCAGCCTAATTTTTTTGCAGCCATTCCAAGATGCACTTCAAGTACCTGACCAATATTCATACGAGAAGGAACTCCAAGTGGATTCAATACTACTTGCAATGGAGTACCATCAGGCAAGTAAGGCATATCTTCTTCAGCCATAATACGTGAGATAACACCCTTGTTTCCATGGCGCCCGCACATTTTATCACCTACGTTTATTTTACGTTTTGTTGCAATATAAACTCTCACAAGCTTGCTTACTCCTGGGCTTAAATCATCCCCATTTTCTCTGGTAAACACTTTTACATCTACAATAATACCAGTTTCTCCGTGTGGAACTTTAAGTGAAGTATCTCTTACTTCTCTAGCCTTTTCGCCAAATATTGCTCTTAAAAGCCTTTCTTCAGCTGTAAGTTCTGTTTCACCCTTAGGAGTAACTTTACCAACAAGAATATCACCTGATTTAACTTCAGCACCAATTCTTATTATTCCTCTTTCATCCAAATCTTTTAAGGAATCATCCCCAACGTTTGGTATATCTCTTGTTATTTCTTCAGGCCCTAACTTAGTATCCCTTGCTTCAGACTCATATTCTTCAATATGAACAGATGTTAAAACATCTTCCATTACAAGTTTCTCATTTAACAGCATAGCATCTTCATAGTTATACCCTTCCCATGTCATAAATCCTATGAGAAGATTCTTTCCAATTGCCATATCGCCATTTTCTGTAGAAGGACCGTCTGCAATAATCTGTCCTCTTTTTACTTCATCACCTTTATATACAATAGGTCTTTGATTAACACATGTACCACTGTTTGACCTTTTAAATTTCAATAACGGGTATTTGTCTATCATACCATTGTCATTTCTTTTAACCAATATTTCAGTTGCTGTTACAGAAAGAGCTGTACCATCATGTTCAGCAACAATAACTGCCCCTGAATCCTTAGCTGCTTTATATTCTAACCCTGTCCCTATTACTGGAGCCTCAGTTATTAATAAAGGAACTGCCTGTCTTTGCATGTTTGCACCCATGAGGGCACGGTTAGCATCGTCATTTTCAAGGAAAGGAATCATTCCTGTACCTATAGAAATTACTTGTTTTGGAGAAATTTCCATGTAATCAACCATGTCTCTTGACACTATTTCATTTATACCGTCAATTCCTCTTACAACAACTCGATTGTTCGCAAATGTTCCATCTTCATTTAAAGGTTCATTTGACTGTGTAATTATTTTAGTATCTTCTATATCAGCTGTGATATAATCGATAATATCTGTTACCTGTCCAGTTTCTTTATTTATTCTCCTATATGGAGCTTCAAGAAATCCATAATCATTTATTCTAGCAAAAGTCGCCAAAGAAGTAATCAAACCAATGTTAGGACCTTCTGGAGTTTCAATAGGACACATTCTACTATAATGAGAATGGTGAACGTCTCTAACCTCAAAACTGGCTCTATCTCTAGACAAACCACCAGGTCCAAGTGCAGACATTCTTCTTTTATGAGTAAGTTCAGCTAAAGGATTTGTCTGGTCCATGAACTGTGATAACTGACTTGAACCAAAGAATTCTTTTATTGCTGCAGAAACAGGTCTAATATTAATTAATACCTGTGGTGTTACAACATCAACATCTTGAATAGTCATTCTTTCTCTAACTACTCTTTCCATTCTTGACAAACCAACTCTAACTTGATTTTGAAGTAGTTCTCCAACACTTCTTAATCTTCTGTTTCCAAGGTGGTCAATGTCATCAGTATTTCCAATTCCTTTAAACAATCCAAATTGATAATTTGCGGCAGCCATCATGTCTTCAACTACAATGTGCCTAGGAGTAAGCTCTTTAATATTATCAACCAAAGCTTTTTCAATTTCTTCTAATGAACTGTTTTCTTCAATTATTCTTTTCATTGTTGGATAAAAAACTCTCTCTTTTAATCCAAGTTTATCGAAATCTATATTTAATCCAAAAACTTTTGGGTCAACGAACTTATTGCATAAAATTCTTGTTATTTTATCTTCAGAATTATAAATATCGAAAGAAAAAACACCTGCTGATTCCAATTTAACTATTGCTTCTGTATCAATTAGTTCATCC
>JBGUET010000309.1:0-3379 GCA_041821225.1 Sedimentibacter sp. | reverse complement strand
CAGATGCAAGTAAATCAAGACTTTCTTGATTTGCAATTTTAAATATGTCGCATATAATTCTATATGAATCATCAGCCGATAGTGGTGTGTCATCACAGCTTACAATCTCACCCATTATTTTGTAAGACATGGGTCTGCCTGCGATAATAAAAATGTCAGAAGCCTTGCTATCTATGGCGTTTTTAAATATATCTACAATATTCATATTATTTAATTCCTTCCCATAAGTTAAAATTTTCTTCTTGGTAAAGTGGTAGCTCTATGTTTTCTAAATTCCAGGATACAATCTTATAAGAGGACTTGTTACTAAGCGTGTCATACAAAATATTTAAGGTAACACATATTTTCTGATTTTTTTGTCCCAAGACTTCATAATAAATTGTAAAATCAACATTTTCTTTAGCATCATTAATAATTGAAACATCTTCTAAATCAGATATGTCTTTTGTAAATATGTTGTAAAATGCATCTGAATTATATGATTCTTCACCAGTAGTTATAAATAATTTCTTAGTTGATTTAAATGATATATCCCACACCTGGGATAACTTTTCTTCAGCTTTTGCATTAACGGCATAATAGTCAACTGTCATTTCTTCAGTTTTTTTTGCAAGCTTTAAATCAGAGTATGCAGTGGAAAAAGAAAGGGTTGCAAATATTGTTAAACAAAGAACTACAAAAATTACTATTATGAGAGTTCCACCTAATCCTACAGATACAGTTGACAATCTTGTGTTTTTACTTTCCATTTATCTACCTCCCGAATCTAATGGGAAAAATTTTTTAGACTCTATTGAATAGATAGAATATGATTGATTTTTTTCTTTACTAATGAAAGGATAGGGTCTAAGTTTTTCTGCCACGATTCGTATGCTTTCCATTTTACCGGAATTAACTTGTACGGTTGATACATTTGTGGATATTTTGTATTCCTTTTTGTCGTCATTACATGGCACCCAGTTAACATCATAATATTTGATATATAAATTATCGCTTTTAATTACTTCGCTTAACGAGTAATTGCTTACTAAAAACTCATCAACTTCATTGTAGTTTTTAGTAGCTCTTATGAATTCCATGTCTGACTGAACTATATTAGATGATATTACTATATCGTTAGCTTTAATTTGTGTGAATCTTGCAATGGCAAAACAATTAATCATAATTACTCCTGCTATGGCAAAAATAAAAACTGACATTATTATTTCAACTAAGGATACTTCTAAATTTATAGACAATTTATTTTTCATGTTTACCCCTTATTGATTATTAGAATACAAATTCAAAACTAACTCAGCGCTTTCCTCTTTGCTTGTTGCAGTAAACTTGTACAAATTTTCCTTTATTTCACATATGTTGAAATTGTCAACAGCCACGATTTTCATACCATCATCTAAATTAAAAGGGCTGTTTTCATCTATTAATATTTCATAAATGGCATTTTCATAAAAGTATATCCATGTTTCGTAATTATCATCATCATATTTTTCGCTTATTACAACTGCATAGTCGTCATTTAGTTTTTTTATATTAACAGTATTTTCTATGTCACTTTGTCTTACTTTATTTGCTATGTATGACAGTGACACCCTAAGTTCGTAATTGGTTGATCTGTCTTCGTTTATATTTTCATATATGTTTTTACCGAAAACAATGATCATAACAGATAATAATACTATAATAAGAAAAAGTATCATAATAAATAAAAACTGAAATGAAAATTGTTTTGAATAATTTCGTTTATTCATGGTACATCCTTTCATGAGTTACTACTTTTTAAAGACATCAATATCTGGAATTATGTTTGAAGCAAAAACATTATAACTGATCACATATTTATCGTGGTCAACAACTAATCCATAATTGCTTTCCAGGTATTGAATATTTGGTGGATAAAAACCTTCAATTGCGTAACACTGTACAGCACTTCGAACAATAGCATCAGATAATATATTATACCTTTCTTCTTCATTTCCTACTTTTGCTTTACCTACAGCAAAATATAAATATCCTATAAACAATACAATTATAATAACCGTAAGAATCTCAAATTTTCTTTTCTTCACAATACCATTCCTTTCAAATTATCCTATAGAGGACATTATATTCATTAAAGGTAGCATAACAGATACTAAGATGAAACCTATAACAATACATAAAAATCCAACTAATATAGGTTCTATTAGCGCTACAGAATTGGTTATTGCCTGGTCTGCCTCGTTTTCGTAGATGTTTGTCAGCTTGTTCATAACAATATCCATTTCTCCTGTACGTTGTCCCATGTTCAGCATTTGTATATGCATGCTTGAGAAAAGGGATAATTGAGATACAGAATCAAGAAAGCATTCTCCAGAATCCATTGAATTTCTACATGCTTCAATTTTATGTTTTAGTTCAGGTTCTTCTATTATGTCAAGTAAAATACCAATTGAAGAATCTATATTCATACCACTTGAAAGCAGAAGGGACATAGAAGATGAAAATCTGTATGCAGTGATTTTTTTCATTATTGATTTTGTTAGTGGAAAACTGTTTAAAAATTTAGCGAAAATAATTTTTCCACTCTTGGTTTTAGAAATTAGAAAAGCTATTAGGCATAATATTAAAATAGCAATTATGAATGCCATAGTAAACTTACCTGCCATTATACCTGTTGAAAATGACATTATGGCTGACGACTCATTAGATATTTCTCCTCCAAGTTCTTTTATCATACCTTCAAAAATTGGAAATATCTTAGTTACCAAAACAATTATTACAAAGGACATCATTACAAATAACATAGAAGGATAAAACACAGAATTTCGTATTTTTGATTTTATAAAAACTTCTCGGTCATAATATTCTGACAAAGAACTCATTACTTCCTCTAATTTGCCAGTAACACTTCCTATTTGGCTCATACTAACTATATATGAAGGAAAGTATCCTGAAATTTCCATTGCTTTGTATAAAGGCACTTTGTTTGAAAGCTCATTCATTAACACCTTTAATGATTTTTTAACATTGCCTTCCTCTATATCATTGTACATCCACTCAATTCCGTCAGAAATCAGCATGCCTGATTTCAATATCATGGCTATTTGCATGGAGAAAAATGACAATTCAGATGAAGACAATTGCTTTTTTGTTGCATTTTTCATTTGAGCATCTCCTAAAATTTTAATAGAACTAATAATTCATTATATTATAGATGCATTCAAAATTCAACAAAATTATATATATATTTACATTTTTTTCTTGAGACAAATATAATATTTTAGCCTATTTGCAGCATACTGTTACTATATGTTTTTACCTAAAAAACTTAACAAAGAAAATTTCAAAAAGGGGATTGACAAAGACAAATAAGTGAGCTACAATATAAAAGCACTTCAGC
>JBGUET010000308.1:0-3403 GCA_041821225.1 Sedimentibacter sp. | reverse complement strand
AGATTCTTGGCAATGAAAAAAATGGCATTAGAGCATCCAATAATTGAAACAGGAAAAAAATTAAGAGCTATGATGCCATGGATAAACCAAGCAGCTGAAGGTCAAGAATAAATACTAAGGGGTTGGAAAAATGAAAAAATCAGGCTCACAAATAATTTTAAAAGTACTAAAAGAGAAGGGCATTGACACCTTGTTTGGTTATCCAGGTGGTGCTGTAATACCTTTCTTTGACACTCTATATGATGAGCTTGATTATTTTAAGTTATACAGGCCTGCTCATGAACAAAATGGTGTTCATGCTGCTGACGGATATGCAAGAAGTACAGGTAAGTTAGGTGTATTTATTGCAACATCCGGACCAGGAGCTACAAATACTATAACTGGAATTGCAAATGCGTACATGGATTCAGTTCCACTTTTAGTAATTTGTGGTCAAGTATCAAATTCCCTAATTGGAAAAGATTCCTTTCAGGAGGTGGATATAACAGGATTAACATTGTCCGTTACAAAACACAGCTACTTGGTTCGAAAAGTAGAAAATCTCGAAAATGTAATTAGGGAAGCAGCAGAAGTTGCCATGGAAGGAAGACCTGGCCCTGTGCTAGTAGATGTTCCAAAGGATGTTTTTTTGAGCCTATGTGAATATAAGGGGAATAATGTTCAAAGTGAACCTGAAATTTCTGCTTTTGAGGATGAGAAATTGGATATGGCTATTAAGCTTATAAACAGTGCAAAAAAGCCTGTTATTTATGCAGGTGGAGGGGTGAGAATATCAAAAAACGATTTGCTCTTACTTGAATTTGCAAAGAAAACTGATATTCCCGTTTGCAACAGTTTTATGGGACTTGGAACTATACCAAGAAGCAACAAATTGTCTCTTGGATTTGTAGGAATGCATGGCTCCTTGGAAACAAACATGGCAGTTTCCAATTGTGATTTGCTCATTGCAATTGGAGCACGTTTTTCCGACAGAGTGATAGGAAGCCCTGACAAATTTGCTTCAAAAGCTAAAATTATTCATATTGATGTGGATTCCACAGAGGTGGATAAAAATACCTATGAGAGTCTGCCATTAATTGGTGAAATGAGCACCATATTAGAAAAACTTCTTGAAAAATCAGAAAATAAGGATAGGAGTGACTGGCTTTTAGAAATAATGTCAATCAAACTGAAAACAGACATTGAAGGTAAGTTTGTTCCTGAAAATATTATTAATGAAATAAATAAATACTACAATAAAAATACAATTGTCACAACAGATGTTGGTCAGCATCAAATGTGGACAGGACAATACTGGCAATTTAACAAGTCAAATGAGTTTATAACATCTGGTGGCCTTGGAACAATGGGATTTGGAATTGGTGCAGCTATTGGAGCTCAGGTTGGAAACCCTAACAAAAAAACATTATTAATGACTGGTGATGGAAGCTTCAGAATGAATTGCCAGGAGATGGTAACAATAGCTAAGTATAAGTTACCAATAAAGATCATTATGTTCAACAATAATACTCTAGGAATGGTAAGGCAGTGGCAGAGGATGTTTAGCAATGGAAGGTATTCTGAAACAGACAACTATGATGATGTTAATTATCAAATGCTTGCATCTTCTTATGGGATAAAAGCATATAAGGCAGAAACAATAGATGAACTTAAAGATATACTCATTGAAACGTACAATGTAAATGAACCAATTTTTCTTGAATGCAAAATTAGCAATGAATGCAGTGTTTATCCAATTGTACCCCCAGGAAGACCTATAGATGAACTGTTGTTAAATGGCTAGACCTAAAACTCAAGTACCTAGTACTTGAGTTTTGTTATAGTTTTATTGTACCTAGGTGGTAAAATTTTCGCATATTGTATGAGACACTAATAAAAAGCATAGAAAATATTAAATATATAGATGTCAATTTTATTGTATAAGGTAGGGCAAATACAGTTACTTCAATAACTGGATGAATAATATTTGCAAGAATCATTGCAACAATTCCCCACATTAATGAAAAATCAAGACATATATATGAATGAAGGTTAAAAGGCAAATCGCTGTAATCCCACATTTTATGGTGGAAAACTCTGTCTAGGGTGCTACCAGATGAATATTCTAGAAATGTAACTGCTAAAATACTTCCTATGTCTGCTATTAATAGTGAAGCAAGGCGGTTATTTATGATTATTTCGCAAGAATTAAAAATTTGAATAATAACCATTCCGCAAACACCGTATAAAGGACAAAAGTTATTAGTCAAAAATCCTCTGCTAATAAAAACTCTTCTTTCTGTAATACTTCTAAATACAGTTTCCAACAAAAATCCGCTAAAACCATAAATCAAAAAGAACAGCAATACATTTAAAGTATCATATTGCATTTTATCACTCCTCTAATTTCAATATTAAGTAGCTTTTGAATTTATAAGAGGAATATACTTTGGTTTTATTAGTAATTAGTTGAAATTTAACCAAGTTTCAGGAAATTAATTATATTTTTATAATTAAATCCTTTATTGAAGAAATGTGTATGCTTTTAAATAGTATCAAGCTCATTAAATACAAAAGTGACAATACTATTATTGAAGAAAACAATGAAAATATATTGTTAGGAGAATTTTGAGAAAATATATTGAACAAAACTTTAGATAAAACACCTGAAATTACAGCTGAAACAATTGGCTTGAAAATCCAGTTGGAAATATCAAAAACAATGCAGGATATTTTCAAAAGTCTCGTTAGGTACATTACAGTATTAAGAATTGTGGTTAAAAATAATGCAAACAGATATGCATTGAATCCGTAAACAGGAATAAGAAAATAAATAATTGATATTTTTAAAATCGATTCAACAACATTTATTTTAAAAGAACTCCTTTCTTCACCAAGTGCATTTAGCATAGATGAAATTACCATGTTTAAATACATGAATGGACATATGTAAGAAATTAGCTTAAGCATTAGGCCAACTTGTGGATCATTATAAACAGCCATGGCTATTTCTATTGGAAATGTAACGAATATGCTCACGACTAAAATTCCTGATATAGCTGTGAAATGTAATACCTTGGATAGAGTTGATGATACTCTTCTTTCATTAGATAAGGCATTGTCACCTGCTATGGAAGGAATTAGTATGGAGGAAAGAGATGTTAAAAATGAGGAAGGAAAAAATAATAGGGGCAGCACCATTCCCTTAATCATTCCAAAAATGCTCATGGCAGATTCAGGGGAAATTCCAAACAATAATAATCGTGCAGGAATCATGGCATTTTCAACTGTTCTTAAAATAGAATTCATGTATGATGTGCCAGATAGAGGAAGAATAATAGTTATTATTTTAAAAATCATATTGTTGGATTTAGCTTTTGCTTTTTTTGAATAAGGTTTTTTGTCAAATATGTAAAAAATCCAT
>JBGUET010000307.1:0-3405 GCA_041821225.1 Sedimentibacter sp. | reverse complement strand
GGTAAAACTTTTTCATTGGTAAAAAAGTTCATTGTATTTTTACCATATTTAAAAGCAAAAATTAGAAATTCAAGAATTATATTTTCTTTATTTTCATTATTTGATAAATAACAATAATACACATTAATATATGCTTCTCTAGATATTTTTTTATTTATGGCATCACATACAACCCTTGCCTTCGCTACTTCAGTTTCCACTATTAAATAGTCACTGATTATGGATTGCTGATAACTTGACGATTTATAAATACCCATGGCATTTTCTTTTTTATAGTGATAATAAATACAGGTCATGAGACCTTCAAATGTTTCATCATACAAATAGTTCATACTCAACCTCTTAAAACAAATCATAGATGCTTATTTGCTTTTGTACTTCCTTAAGCCTCAATTCTTCTTTTATTGCAGAAGGTTCGAACTTCCAACTTCCATAATATTTGCCCTTTACAGTAATAAAATATTTTGCTCTTTTTAAAACAGTCTTCATTTTTTTTAGTGAATCATAGGATAATTCAGCATTTTTTCTTTCTCTTATTATTCTCTGAGCACTTGTTACTCCCAAGCCAGGTATTCTTAAAAGTTCTTCATAAGTCGCCTTGTTAATTTCAACAGGGAATTTATCCATATTCCTTAAAGCATACATCATTTTAGGATCGAATTCCAAATCAAGGTTAGGTTCAATTTCTGTAAAAAGTTCATCTGACTTAAAATAATAAAAACGCATAAGCCAATCAGCCTGATAAAGCCTGTGCTCCCTTAACAAAGGTGGAATAGTACTAATAGCCGGCAAATTTGGGGATGATATTACAGGTATGTAGGCTGAAAAAAACACACGTTTCATATTAAATTTTTCATAGAGATTTTGAGATACATTAAGTATTGTTTTATCGCTGTCAGGAGTAGCACCTATTATCATTTGAGTAGATTGACCTCCTGGCACAAAACGAGGAGCATTGCTAAAATGTTTTTTATCTTCAATTGTCCTGGTAATTTCATTGTTAATTAAAGACATTGGCTGTAAAATATTTTCTATTTTTTTCTGAGGAGCTAAAATTTTTAAGCTTTCTCTTGTAGGAAGCTCAATATTAACACTCATTCTGTCTGCTAATGCCCCTGTTTTTTCTATGAGTAAAGGACTTGCTCCTGGGATGACTTTTACATGTACGTATCCCCAAAAATTATATTTATATCTTAGGAGCTTTAGTACTTTATAAATATTTTCCATAGTGTGATCCGGGCTTTTTTGTACTGCAGAACTTAAGAACAATCCCTCTATATAATTTCTTCTATAAAATTGAATTGTAAGTTCCGCTACTTCCTCAGGTGTAAATGTTGCTCTTTTAACTGGATTTGTAACCCTGTTCAAGCAATAGTTGCAGTCATAAATACAATCATTAGTTAAAAGTATCTTTAAAAGTGAAATGCACCTTCCGTCAGATGACCATGAATGGCAAATGCCTGCAGCAGCTGCATTTCCAATTCCAGAAATTGTTTTGTTACTTCTTTCAACACCGCTTGAAGAACATGAAACATCATACTTTGCCGCATCAGATAAAATTTTCAACTTTTCAAATAAATTATCATTCATAATCCACCACGTTTTAAAATATTTTATTAAATAATAACATGTCATCGCAGTTTTGTCAAACGTATGTTCGCTTTTATGCAATTAGCGACAAAAAAATGACAGTAATCTAATTACTGCCATTATAACTTCTAAACTAGTCCTGTAATGAAAAACTAATCATGCTTGTCTTTCCCAGAATGATTACTAACTGTAATTTTCAGTCTAGTCTAGCTTATTTTATCTTTAAAATTTTTCTTGCTATACTTACAACTGGTTTAAATAATACGCCTTCCATTTCTTTTTTTACTATTTTAAGCTCTTTTCGTATTTCAATATTTTGAGGACAGTGTTGTTCACACAAACCGCATTCTACGCATTGTGATGCATAGGCTGGCCTAACAGACAGAGCCCCTAGTGTTTGTGCGTATTTAAAGCGTTGCATCTTATCCTCTAACAAATACTTATCATTGTAATTGGAAAAGCAACCAGGAATATCTACCCCATGTGGACATGGCATGCAATAACCACAAGCCGTACAAGGAACTTTAGTTTTTTCCTTAATAATTGCTTTTACTTGTTCAAAAACATTAAGTTCTTCTTCTGTAAGTGAATCAGCTGTTGCGTCAGCAGCATATTGAATATTTTGTTCAACTTGCTCTTCGTTGTTCATCCCAGACAATACAACATTTACTTGTTTGTGATTCCATATCCACTTAAGTCCCCATTCAGCTGGTGACCTTTTTTCATCATAACTTTGGAATGCTTTAACTACAGATTTTGGCAAGTTATTTACTAGCTTTCCTCCCCTGAGTGGCTCCATTACAATCACAGGTATTCCCAATGACTCAGCTAGAAGCAGTCCAGATTTCGTAGCTTGGTTGTTTTCATCTAAATAATTGTATTGTATTTGACAAAAATCCCAAGGATATGCCTTAACAATCAATTCGAAATCTAACTTGCTTCCATGAAAGGAAAATCCTATATTTTTTATTGTTTTATTTTTCTTTTCTTCTTCTAACCAATCCATTACCCCAAGTGAAACCATTTTGTCAAACATCGCTTTATCTGTAAGCATGTGTAGAAGATAGTAGTCTATGCAGTTTGTCTGCAATCTAGTTAGCTGAGTTGACATTACCTTCTTGGCATTATCCAATGTTTTTGCCATGTATGGAGGGAGTTTTGTAGCAATCTTAACCCTGTCTCTATATCCGTCAAGCAATGCCTTTCCAAGCAAAGACTCGCTTTTACCTCCATGGTAAATATAGGCTGTATCGAAATAATTTACACCTTGCTCTACCGCTTTACGTATCATTGCTATCGCCCTGTCTTCGTCAATGTTTCCGCCCTTTGTTGGCAATCTCATGCATCCAAATCCTAAAATAGAAAGTTCATCACCATTTTTTGTATTAACTTTAGTATTCATATTTGTACACTCCTACAAATTTATCTATATATTAATTTTTAAAACTCAAACGTAAAGCATGTTCCAATACCTTCCTCGCTTAAAACTGATATCTTAACATCATGCCTGTTTGCAATTTGTTGAGCAATTGTTAGACCAAGTCCAGTTCCACCTTTATTTTCAACAGATTTAACTCTGTAATACCGGTTGAAAATATATGGTATGTCTTCCTTGGAAATACCAATGCCACTATCTTGTACCGTAACTGTTTTATTCTGTAAACTTATATTTATTGCACTGTTTTCACTTGAAAATTTAATTGCGTTATCAATTACAACTAAAAACATTTGACGAATTCTACCATAATCACCTTTTATTAAAAATACATCTTTGTCCTGATTGTACTCCACGTTAATATTTTTCTTCCTTGCAAT
>JBGUET010000306.1:0-3429 GCA_041821225.1 Sedimentibacter sp. | reverse complement strand
CATTGATGTGAATTTAAGCGCTCATGTAATGCTTGAAAATTTAGTATCAAAAGCTTCCAATGTACTTGCCTTATTAAATCTAGTTTCCAAAAATAATGTAAATAAACAAGATATAGATTATGTAATAGACTGTTGTGAAGAAGCGTGTGGGGATATGAATCAAAGGGGTGGCGGTAACTTTGCCAAGGCTGCTGCAGAAGTAGCTGGTTTTGTAAATGCAACTGGGTCTGATACAAGGGGATTTTGCGCAGGACCAACACATGCATTAATTGAAGCTGCTGCATTGGTAAAAGCAGGAGTATATAAAAATGTAATTGTTTCAGCAGGTGGATGTACAGCAAAATTAGGAATGAATGGCAAAGACCACATTAAAAAAGGCCTTCCAATTCTTGAAGATGTTCTTGGTGGTTTTGCAGTGTTAGTAAGTGAAAACGATGGTATAAATCCTGAAATAAATTTAGACTTAGTTGGAAGGCATACTGTGGGAACAGGTTCGTCACCACAGGCTGTAATTACTTCTTTGGTATCTTCATTAGATAAAGTTGGAATGAAAATAACTGATGTTGATAAATATTCTGTTGAAATGCAAAATCCTGATATTACAAAACCAGCAGGGGCTGGAGATGTGCCCTTAGCAAACTATAAAATGATTGGTGCCTTAGCTGTTAAAAGAGGCGATATAGAGAAAAAAGATTTGCTAGAATTTACTGTAAAACACGGTATGATAGGTTGGGCTCCAACCCAAGGACACATACCTTCAGGTGTTCCATACATAGGATTTTGCAGACAAGATATGCTTGATGGCAAAATTAATACTGCCATGATAGTTGGCAAGGGAAGTTTATTCCTTGGAAGAATGACTAATTTATTTGATGGAGTGTCTTTTATAATCCAAGCAAATAAAGGAAAACAAGAAGAACAATCTGCTATTTCAGAGGAAAAAATAAAAGAATTAATTGCAAAAGCATTGAAAAATTTTGCTTCAAATCTATTAGCAGAATAGGAGGGTATATGTCAGAAAAACAAGTAAACAAAATAATTGGCAAAGTATTTAATCAGTTGGCTGACACCCTCGTAAGTGGCGAATATGGCCAAAAGCCCAGAGTTTTAGTTACAGCCATAGGAAGTGAACATGGGGAGGAAACTATTCTAAAAGCATGTGTAAATGCTTCAAGAAGCGGTATTGAGACAACTCTAGTAGGGAATGTAAGTTCTGAAGGTGTAAAAACTGCAATAGCAACTTCTGAGGAACAAGCTCATGATGTTATGGAGTCTTTGCTGAGTTCAAAAGAGATAGATGCGGCTGTTACAATGCATTATCCATTTCCAATTGGGGTGTCTACTGTAGGTAGAATAATAACTCCTGGAAAAGGAAAGGAAATGTTTATAGCAACTACAACAGGAACTTCTTCTACTGATAAAGTTGAAGGAATGATAAAAAACGCAATTTATGGAATCATTACTGCAAAAGCGTGTGGAATAAAAAATCCATCTGTAGGTATTTTAAATGTGGATGGTGCAAGACAAACAGAAATTGCACTATTGAAATTAAAAAACCAAGGCTATGACATAAATTTTGCAATTTCTCAAAGAGCTGATGGGGGAGCAGTTATGAGGGGAAATGACCTTATGATGGGATCTGCTGATGTAATGGTTATGGATTCTTTAACGGGCAATTTAATGATAAAGATATTTTCATCTTTTACAACAGGAGGAGACTATGAATCTCTTGGTTATGGCTATGGACCTGGAATTGGAGAAAACTTTGATAAGCTAATACTTATAATCTCTAGAGCATCGGGGGTGCCATTAGTAGAAGGAGCAATTAAATTTGCAGCTGAACTTGTGAGAGGAAATTGCTTGCAAATTGCAAAAAAAGAATTTGAAGATGCGAAAAAAGCTGGATTAGCTGAAATATTAAAAAATGCTAAAGTAGTAAAGAAATCAGATGCAGATGACGTTATTTCTCCTAAAAAAGAGGTTGTTACATCTCAAATAGCTGGTATTGAAATAATGGATTTAGAAGACGCTGTAAAATTGTTGTGGAAACACAATGTTTATGCTGAAAGTGGTATGGGTTGCACTGGTCCTATTATTTTAGTAAATGATGCAAAAATTAAAGGAGCTATTAAAATACTTCAGGATAGTGAATTTATTGCAAAAGAAAAAACAGACTGTTAAAAACAATTGAGAACTATAGTTTGCTATAGCAAAAAGTTAGTATAAGAGATGAGATCCTTTGCAACGTCAGGATGACAGTTTGTCATTTTCATTGATAGCAAAGAATCTCTTTTTATAATTAATATACTAGTTTTTGAAACTATGAATTGGAGCTGGTATTCTCCCACCCCTTGCAATAAAAGCATCACTTGAAAAAGTACTAACTTTCATTATTGGTGCTCGTCCTAACAATCCTCCGAATTCAGCAGTGTCGCCTACTGTTTTGCCATATACAGGTATTAGCCTTACAGCTGTAGATTTTTGATTGATTACTCCAATAGCACATTCGTCAGCAATTATTGCTGATATTGTACTTGCTTTTGTATCTCCTGGAATTGCAATCATATCAAGACCAACAGAGCATACACAAGTCATTGCTTCTAATTTTTCTATATTTATTGAACCGCAGTTAACTGCGGCTATCATTCCTTCATCTTCACTTACAGGAATGAAAGCTCCACTTAAACCACCTACATTTGAGGAAGCCATAACTCCACCTTTTTTAACTGCATCATTTAATAATGCAAGGGCTGCAGTTGTTCCGTGGGCTCCACAGCTTTCTAGTCCCATTTCCTCTAGTATTCTAGCAACACTGTCTCCAACTTCAGGAGTAGGAGCTAAAGACAAATCCATTATTCCAAAAGGTATATTTAAACGTCTTGATACTTCTTTTGCTATAACTTCACCTGCCCTTGTAATTTTAAAGGCAGTTTTTTTAATAGTTTCACAAACTGCTGTAAAATCCTCACCCCTAACTTGTTCTAAAGCATTTTTAATAACACCAGGACCACTTACACCAACGCTTAATGAAGTTTCAGCCTCTCCGGCTCCATGGAATGCACCTGCCATAAACGGATTATCTTCAACCGCATTGGCAAATACAACTAGCTTTGCACAGCCTATACTGTTGTTTTCCCTTGTTAAGTATGCTGTTTCCTTAATTATTTCACCCATTAATTTTACCGCATCCATATTTATACCTGATTTTGTAGACGCAACATTAACTGATGAACAAACTTTATTTGTAGCTGCTAAAGCTTCTGGTATAGAACGAATTAATATTTCATCTGCCTTAGTAAACCCCTTTTGGACTAATGCAGAATAACCACCTAAAAAATTTACCCCAGCTATATCCGCAACCTTATCTAAAATTTCTGCATACTTTACATAGTTTAAGTCATTGCTTGAACCAGCAATAAGAGAAATTGG
>JBGUET010000305.1:0-3439 GCA_041821225.1 Sedimentibacter sp. | reverse complement strand
CTAACTGCCTTTTTACATATATACTCTTCTCCACATAATTCTATTATAAAAAGCATTACCCTTCCTTGGCTTACTCCAGTTGCAAACACCCTTTCACTACACTCCATTGCAATCACCTCCATATAGTTTATGAAGCAAAGTAACAGAGGTGAATTTAAATAAAGTAAATTCTAAATAAATGTTTTATTAAAATATTTCGGGGTATAAATATATTAAATAAAATTATACATGGAGGTATATATGTTAAACGAGAAAGTATCAAATTTAATTAATGAACAAATAAACAAAGAATTATATTCTGCATATTTGTATTTGGATATGTCAAATTATTATACAGAAAGTGGTCTAGCAGGCTTTGGAAATTGGTTTAAGATTCAGGCCCAGGAGGAAAGAGACCATGCAATGCTTTTCATGCAGTATTTGCAAAACAACGGAGGTAATGTAAACTTCAGTGAGATAAAATCTCCGAATATTACATTTTCCAATTACAAAATACCTCTTGATGAATCACTAAAACATGAACAATATATAACTGCATCTATTAACAATATTTATGATGAAGCAATGCAAATTAAAGACTATCGAACAATACAGTTTCTAGATTGGTTTGTTAAAGAACAAGGTGAAGAAGAAAAAAATTCTGAAGATTTAGTATTAAAGTATAATTTGTTTGGAATGGATTCAAAAGCACTATACATGCTAGATTCCGAGCTTGCAACAAGGGCATATTCACCACCATCTCTTGTTCTTTAAGCAAAATTAAATTATAGATAATTTTAACAAATATTTTCTACTTAAGATAAAATAAATCAAAAAAATTATACTTTTAGGTTTAACCACTGAAAAGTAGCTATTTTATAAGAAAAAAAAGAACACCCAATTATTAAAACATTGAGTGTTTTTTTTCATTTAATACATTTATCCCATCGCTATAGCCTTTATTTATCATCCACATTATTCTATCTTTACTTGCTTCTAATGTATTACTTAAGTATTCGTCAGGTGCTATATCTATAATCTCAACATTCTTATAATTGTCAAATTTATAAACATCTGGTCTTAAACGTACGGTTATTATTACATTGCACCCTTTTTCCACTGCCATTTCCACAGGAAGCTTTGAGAACATGCTACCATCAAGATAATACTTTCCGTTTATTGGCCTTGGTGTGAAAACAGGGAGATTGCAACTAGCGAAAACAAATTCATGCATCAATCCAAGGGGTATATCCTCTTTATAAAGTTTCAATGGCTTTCTGTCAGTAAGGCAATATGTGGTAAGCCCATATTCGATATTGGATTTTCTTATTTTCTCTTCATCAATAACTCCATTATAGTACTTTATAATATCTTCAGGGTCAATTCCTTCGCTTTTCATATATTGTTTTTCAAAAGAATCAATATTTCTTGTAATTTTGTCAAAAATGTTATTAGAATACTCCCTGTTGTTTTTTTTGTTTTTAGAATAGGAAAAATCGGTGTTGTACCATAAATTACAGCTTTCTTCGTAATTACCCAAGATGTATGAAATTCCATTAAGCGCTCCAATTGAAGTTCCAACCACACATTCATATTTGATATTAAGCTCTTTTAATGCTTTTAAGACGCCTATTTGATAAGCCCCTTTCGCTCCACCACCTTCTAAAACTATTCCTACTTTTATTCCTTTTCTCATCTTTTCTCCAATATTATTATATTTTTACAGTTATGCTTTAGGTAGGCACACCTTAGTTCCTGAAATTAAAAAATTGGCAGGCCTTAAAGCAGGATTTGCTATAAGTAATACTGATGGTGAAATATTGTTACTCATTGCCACAGTTGATAGACTATCTCCAGGTTTAATAATATATTCTCTTGAATTTGGAGCAACACATTCTTGATAAGTTCCAGGCGGTATGCAAAGCTCCGTTCCTGGAACAATAATGTTAGGGTTGAATTCAATATTAGATCCCTTTAACTCATTTAAACTTAAGTTATAACTAATAAGAATATCACTCAACCTAGTTCCCTCTTTTATTACAACAACCGTACCAAATGGACATTTAGAAGGAACATTTGGTATGCAAATTTCCTGGCCGACTTTTAAATCATATGGATTAGCCTGTGGATTAGCCTCAAGCAAAAGATTTAGCGGCAAGTTATACTTTTGTGCTAACTTATAGAAACTATCTCCTTCTACCACTGTATAGTATGCCCCATTTATGCATGATGGTCTCTTTGGTACACTAGGAACGCACATAGTCATACCTACAGTTAAAGTTCTTAGCCTTAATGTAGGGTTTAATTCAAGCAATCCCACTAAATTCGTACCAAATCTCAATGCTATGGAATTCAGTGTATCGCCAGGTCTTACAACATACGTCATTGTAGACGCACCTGGACACAAGTTCTGATTTTGTCTATAGATCATTATTATCACCTCATAATATAATTTGTTAATTTATAATATTCATGAGATATTGAATGTTTCCTTATAATGTATTTAAGTTCATTATACATATAGATTATTTTCGCGGAAATGTCTATAAATGTTTTGCAAATTTATCTCTTTGGATTACAGCCAACTTGTCGCAACGTTCATTGAATTCATGGCCATTATGTCCTAGCACGTGAATAAATTTCACATTATGCTTTTCAACAGCTTTTAAAAGTCTTTGCCATAATTCCTTGTTTAATACAGGTTTTCCGTCAGATTTTTTCCAGTTTTTTTTCTGCCAAGAATCAAGCCAACCTTTGTTAAACGCATCTGTTACATATTTAGAATCTGATGTTACGTTTACTTCACAGGGCTCTTTTAGGGCTTCAAGCCCTATAATTACACCCATTAACTCCATTCTGTTGTTCGTCGTATTATCTTCCCCGCCACTAAGTTCTGATTCACTGCCATTATACTCTAATATAACTCCATATCCTCCTGGACCTGGATTTTTACTACACGCACCATCTGAGTATAAATTGACCTTTTTCATCATTTATCCGCCTTTTGTTTTAAAAGCATTACTCTTAAAATTCCATAGTGTTCTTCAAGTTCTCTCAGCACATCTTCATTGAATTCTCCAATAACATCTATAATGTTACAAGCATAGTCTCCCTTGCTTTTATTTACCATCCCAATAATATTAACATTGTGACTTGCCAATGCTGTTGTCATTTTACCTATCATATTTGGAATATTTTTATTAAGTACCACAATCCTATCAGTGCCTGGATATCTATCCATTGAACAATCTGGGAAATTAACAGAATTTGATATATTACCTTTTTCTAAATATTCAGTAAGCTGTGTAACTGCCATTTCGGCACAGTTCTCTTCAGCTTCGTAAGTTGACCCTCCCAAGTGAGGTATGCACACTACATTTTTAGTGCTTATAAGTCTTTCGTTAGGTAAATCAGATACGTGGTAGCCTATTTTACCACTTTCTAATGCTTCTATTAAATC